>NZ_JBQLZL010000013.1:0-35424 GCF_052168255.1 Almyronema sp.
GGTTGCTGAGAAGTCTGAGAACACGCTGATGAGCGGCTCATATGTCTAAAACTAGAGGCTGATGGGGTAAATACCGGGAAGCTAAAAAGCGATCGCTTTCAACAAAAATCCCCTCAACTGTTTGGCTGAGGGGAAGAGAGGACAGGCTTTAGGCTTATCCTCTGAAGCCAGATATAACTCCTAACGCTTGTAAGTTTTCTAGTCGCTTGCCGCAAGCTAGTGGGTTTTTTAAGTCCATAGCCTGGGTCAGCCTACCAATTGTTGTAACCGAGTATATAGCGCTCTCCTGAAGGGACAGCAGAATTTCATACAGACGACGCTGGCCGACTGACAATTCCCCAAAATATTGTGGATCGACAGAAATGTAAGAACAGTCCTCCAGCACCCCCGTAAAAGTCTCCCCTTGTAAAATCAGCTTGGTTTGAGCAGCGGCTTCTAAATCAGCTTGGTCTATTTCAAAGTCCTCGTAAGCTGAATCATGCTCGTAATCGAGAGCTAGATTCTCAATGTGATTGTGGCGCGTGTAGGTCATAGTTAACTCCTAAGCAGAACATTGCGGGAGTACAAGGATACTCCTACACTTTAACAAAGGCTGCTACCACCAGCGCCAAGCAGATTGCTCAGAGCGCTCGTTATCACTCGTATCTTCTTCTTGGTCGTGGGAGTCTTCTAAATCCTCATTCTCGTCAACAACACGATCAGAATGATAGCGATACTGCTCTGAATCACGGTTATCGACAACACGCTTAGCGTCATAGCGCTGTAGGAGCTGATCGTCCTTATCTCGCTCCACACCTGCACTTCGTAAAGCTTTTTCGGTGTCTTTGACATCCTTAGTTGGAATGTCAGCTACCCAGTGGTCGCCTTTGTCGTTACTGATTTCAATCAAGCTGCGATCGTCATCATCATCGCGTTTCTTGCGTCCAAACAATCCCATGAGTTTTAACCTTGCTAAACCAAATTTTTAATTATCTACAGCGCGATCGCCTTTCTCAGCGCACTTCATACCGGATGGCTGTAGAACCGTTGTAGAAAACCCAAACTTCTTGATTAGTGCTTTCTACGCGGTAAACATCTGCTGTGTCCGTGCTGCGATGTGCTACGCCAAAGGTGCCCTTCATCGCGCTATAGGTTTGAGGCCATGCCAGTTCACCCATGTACGCGGCTTCGGCTGGTGTTAGATAGCCCATGCCACTACGAGTAATCGACGGAGTTTCAAGGGGGGCATCCGGTTCAGCCGTTGGCAAGCTAGAGCAACCCACCATTAAGAGGGCGATCGCACATCCTAGCTCAGTTCGCATTGCCCTGCATCCGCTGCTGTCTGAGCGCATTTAGCACCTCCAGCTCGGTCTGAGTTTCAAGCTTGAACCGGGCAATGCCCCGCTTAGCGCCAGCCGTTTTGTAGGCTTGCAGCTCGGCCTCAGAGAAATCGACCTCTGCTGTATTAGCCTGCTCAATGAATGCCTGCACGTCGGCTAACTCAACCTCTAAGGACTGCTGTAGGTTACTGTTCTGAGTCTGAATTAGCGCTAGCGCTCCGCTAACCTCATCGGGTACTAGCTCACCTTCAATCACCCCAGCGCTGCCCCACTCTTGGCAATAGTGGGCTTTAGCTTCAACCACCCACTGCTGCCGCGCCTGCTTAGGCACCTGGGCAAACTCAGCAAACAGCGATCGTGCTAGCTCAGTGAAGCCTTTACCTTCCTTCAGCAGCGCTTCCGGGGCAACTTTGACGATCCAGTTAAACCAGCGATTTCTAACGGTCGCTTCGCTGACACCCAGTTCGTTGGCGATCGCTTGTGCGGTGTAATGTACGGCGTTGTACGACTGCACGTTCGTTGTACCGTTCGCTCTTGTACTATTCATAAGTAGAAGCCTCTTATTCTAAGGGTTTCAAGCTGTACGGGGTCTGTGCATCTGATGTTCGGTGGAATGTTCGATCAGGTGTACGCCCGTACATGGATAGTACAACAACATTGTCCTGTGTGAGTGGACAAATATTTATTTTTTGAACAAAACAATCACTGAAATGCTTGCATGAAAAGCCATAGAAAAATCCGGTGGATAAGGACAAAAACATTCAACTTGACAGGACAAGACAATTTCTCAGCCTCAACTGTTTACAGTGTCAGTGGTAAAGACACTGGCTCACGAATGACTGATGACTGAGGAGTTCTCTGCTGATATCGACGAGATTCCACTCTCTTCGCTACCTGATCGCTATAACGTAGCGCGATCGCAAACCTACAAGCGAATAGAGGCGATTGAGAAACACACATCCCTAAGACGCTACAAGCGAGGCAATAAAGCCTATGTGGGTGCTGCAATGCTAGCTGCCCTTGATCGAGTGCATCAACTTGTCAGCAGTGGCTTTAGCATCGAAGCAGCCGCTCAGAGCCTTAAAGGGGGAAATCTGGTTACGCCCTTTTCAGAGGCTAGTATCCTGTCTGACTCGCAGGACTATCCCGCCGGACAAGACAAGCTTTCGCAGGACAGCCGTATTGTTCAGCCCAACAGTGAACTGTTGGCTCTCCTAGCAGCTATCCTTCAAAATCAAAAGCCTGATCGCCTAGAGCGCTATCGAGCATTGGATGAAATTGCCGAACGCGGCTGGCGGTTGCCAACTTCTGAGCTAGCAGCCCTCTTAGGCTTATCTACACTAACGGGCGAGACATTTGAGCGCTACGGCTTTCGCTTCATTCGCACGAGCAGCGGTGGTAAAGAATCTGAATGGAAAGTTGAGAAGCTGCCATAACTGAAGCGCTTCAAACGTGATCGCCCCTCTAGGCAGCGACTAAGACAGGTTTGGGACTGACCTTCAGTAGTTCTCTTGCAGCTAAATGCTCAATTCTGGATTCTAAAGGTAGGCGAGACTTGAAACCCAGTTTCTCGATTAAGGAGTTCTCATCTACCTTGATTTCTTCTACCTTAATACCCTCACTGTTTTGGAACAGTGAGAGAAACAGCTTATAGATGTCAGCTTGCCCAGTGGGAAGGCTTGTATAGTCTGGATTCGATACCAATAGGTCTAAAACTTGTTCACCGATGATCAATCTCATTGACTGTCCCCCAGAATCTTAATGTCGATATCAGCACTATTACCAGAGTCATAGTACCTTTGTACCTCTTCTGGTGAGGATACCCCAAAGCCGGATGAATGACGGTTCTTAGAAATTGCGTTTGCATCGTCATGAGCCTTATCGGGGTAGTCATTGTTGTAGTCTCCCCAATCCTCAATGACGCCTGCTGGGGTTAGCCCTTCTTTTAGGTTAAGCGCAAAATACAGTCGCTTGTCAGAATCACCGGGTAAATCTCTGTCATTGAGCCATCCACGCTTCGCCATGATGAAAAACCTTTATAGAGCTGTAGACCGCCAGTGAAAATTTAAAGCTGATTCACTAACTGAGATCAATTTGCTACTTTGATAGCAAGATACCAAAATATCAAAAAACTCAAAACACGAACAATACTGATTTTATTGGAGTTTGAGGCGAAAATATATAGAGGTAGCAAGCTACTTTGATAGTAAAATATCAAATCTTCACAAACAACAATGATCTACTCTTAAACTCGATGCGCTTTAGTTAATCTCGATCTACTCTCACGCCAGCTACTATCGGCGCTGGCTCTTTGAGTGAAAGATACTTTGCTATCACGCTACTAAGCTATTAATTAATTGAAGCTTGAAGGCTTGTTTCTAAAGGACTTTACGCATACCATTAAGTAGCTATCAAGATAGTTTGCTATCAAAGCACATGAAAACTATTAGTTTGCTAACTCGTAAAGGTGGGTCGGGCAAATCGACGCTCACAACACACTGGGCTGTAGAAGCAGAGCGAACGAAAGGGCGTCGCGCCGTTATCTTCGACTTTGACCCCCAAGGTTCTTGCTCATCGTGGTACAGCAAACGACAAGCCAACTCACCCCTGCTGATTCAGTCTGGGCCAGAAGCAGTTCAAGACCACCTAGAAGCCTGCAAAAGCGAAGATGTAGACTTTGTTCTGATTGATACGGTACCTGACATCAACGCGATCGCCGTCCATGCAGCTCGTGTTTCTGATCTCGTAGTCATTCCCGTGCGACCTTCTGTACTCGATATTGAAGCGATTAGCGCCAGTGTTGAGCTAGTTGAAGGCGTAGGAGCTGCTGCGGTGATTATTCTAAATCAAAGTCCCGCTGGTTCAACTATCGCTGACGAAGCAACACAGGTTTTAGGGCAGTATGGCCTCACTATTTGTCCTATCTATATCGTTAGCCGGATCGCCTTCAGCCGTTCAATGATCGATGGACGTACCGCCAGAGAAATTGAACCCAGTGGCAAGGCAGCGAGAGAAATCCGCGACAGTTGGAAATGGATTAAGCAGCAACTTGGAGTATAACTATGGCAAAGCCGAAACCTAGCCTTACTGATCTCACACTCCAAAAGGGTGTAACCTCCCCGCCTTCCCCATCAGCACAAGCTGCCGCCTCAGAGAAAGAAGAAAAACGCATTGGTCAAACGCTACGGCTTGGCGCGGGGGCACACAAACAGCTCAAACGCTTAGCAGTTGATGTAGAAAAGCCTATGCACGATCTGCTCCTTGAAGCAGTGAATGATTTGTTTACAAAGTATGGCAAGCCGCCGATAGCTTGATAGCAAGCTATCAGTCAGCTTAATTAAACAAGCTGAAAATGCTTTTGTGTAAGCACTTAAAATTGCTACTAAAATAGCAAGATTGTTTGATAGCAAAGTATCTGGCACTAAGACAAGCATTTTTGAATAAAAGAGCAAAGGGCGATCGCCCGCACAGCTAGCAGCTTCAATGGAGCCGCTCCCATAAGGAACGGTGCAACAAAAGGAGCGAAGTTCCACACCCTCATGCTTGGATTGCTTCAATGGAGCCGCTCCCATAAGGAACGGTGCAACCCCATCACCTTAATGCTGTCACCTGGTTCTAGGGAGCTTCAATGGAGCCGCTCCCATAAGGAACGGTGCAACAATATTGCTGGTAGTTGGCGCGTCCGGTTAGCTGGCTTCAATGGAGCCGCTCCCATAAGGAACGGTGCAACGGTATGACTACGGTATCTTGGCAGCGAAAAGACGGGCTTCAATGGAGCCGCTCCCATAAGGAACGGTGCAACAGCTACTAACATTTTCTTTTGCTTGTTGAACTTGGCTTCAATGGAGCCGCTCCCATAAGGAACGGTGCAACGGTATGACTACGGTATCTTGGCAGCGAAAAGACGGGCTTCAATGGAGCCGCTCCCATAAGGAACGGTGCAACAGCTACTAACATTTTCTTTTGCTTGTTGAACTTGGCTTCAATGGAGCCGCTCCCATAAGGAACGGTGCAACCTGGCGTACAGCATTCGTGAACCTTTTCTGGTGAGGCGCTTCAATGGAGCCGCTCCCATAAGGAACGGTGCAACTCCTTTGCGGCTGTTTTAACGGCTGAGAAGTTGCCGCTTCAATGGAGCCGCTCCCATAAGGAACGGTGCAACCTTTTAGTTCGCCGCCTTGCTCGTTTTGCCAGTAGTAAGGCTTCAATGGAGCCGCTCCCATAAGGAACGGTGCAACGCCCATCGATTACTACTCATTGGTATGTCAAAAGCTTCAATGGAGCCGCTCCCATAAGGAACGGTGCAACATTTGATTGAAAGACTGCGATCGGTGCCGAGATTGGCTTCAATGGAGCCGCTCCCATAAGGAACGGTGCAACGCATCAGGCGCAGCCGAATACACTATCCGTTTAGGCTTCAATGGAGCCGCTCCCATAAGGAACGGTGCAACGTGCAACCACCAAGGGTTATAGAGTCGATCTCAACTGCCCCAGCTTCAATGGAGCCGCTCCCATAAGGAACGGTGCAACCGAATATCAAAAACAGAGTCATAGCACTGCCGAGGCTTCAATGGAGCCGCTCCCATAAGGAACGGTGCAACTGTCCAAATTGATAGACCTCGTCAATCCAATTACCGCTTCAATGGAGCCGCTCCCATAAGGAACGGTGCAACGAGAAAGTATTCTCAAATGCCGAGTACCCCACAGACGAAGCTTCAATGGAGCCGCTCCCATAAGGAACGGTGCAACGCAGGAAAGGGTTTTTTTGTAGTTCTCTCCAGCTGCTTCAATGGAGCCGCTCCCATAAGGAACGGTGCAACTTTTCGTCAGAGATAGCGTGGCAGTTTGTATAGGGCTTCAATGGAGCCGCTCCCATAAGGAACGGTGCAACCAATGGCATAAATAGTAGGAGGCTGACCATGTCTGCTTCAATGGAGCCGCTCCCATAAGGAACGGTGCAACCTCAGGCTCAGGTAGCTCAGCGACTAAAGGCCGTAAAAGAAGGCTTCAATGGAGCCGCTCCCATAAGGAACGGTGCAACGTCAATGCTAGAGATTGGTGAAGCCAACCTAGATGCTTCAATGGAGCCGCTCCCATAAGGAACGGTGCAACCGCTGCCTGTCCAGTCGCCAAAGCAAATGCTTGTTTTGCTGCTTCAATGGAGCCGCTCCCATAAGGAACGGTGCAACCAAGACCAAGCGTCCGTCGCAATTAGTAATCTTGCTTCAATGGAGCCGCTCCCATAAGGAACGGTGCAACATAACACTTCAGTTCCATGAAGCGCGTTCACTCCATGCTTCAATGGAGCCGCTCCCATAAGGAACGGTGCAACTTGAAACAAATAATATTCCCTCGCCTGCCCCCCTCTTGCTCGCTTCAATGGAGCCGCTCCCATAAGGAACGGTGCAACCAGTGAACTTTATCAAATTCACGCGGGAGCTGAAGGTTGCTGCTTCAATGGAGCCGCTCCCATAAGGAACGGTGCAACGGCATATACCGGAATCAAAAAGTTTTCCGCAGGCTAGCTTCAATGGAGCCGCTCCCATAAGGAACGGTGCAACAGGACTAGCTCGGCTTCGATTTCAGGGGCGGTAGGGCTTCAATGGAGCCGCTCCCATAAGGAACGGTGCAACTCTCTTAAGCTTTCTTCTCTCTTGGCTGGCTTTTTGGGTTACTCAGGCTTCAATGGAGCCGCTCCCATAAGGAACGGTGCAACCAACTATGGAACCCTCAAAGGAAAGCAATGAAAAACCTGCTTCAATGGAGCCGCTCCCATAAGGAACGGTGCAACTGCGGGCCTCTAAAACCTTTAGAGTATGAAGTTTTCAAGGTGCAATTGCGCGAACCTACTCTAGATTGGCAACAATTGTATGATATCTCTCTGCTTTTCAACTTCTCAAAACTCCGAAAAGCTTGCTGTGTAAAGAATTGAGAGTTTGCGCGGATCAATTTCTGAGCATTTTCGCTACAACGATTGTTGTGCTTAAGTTCTGGGCAATTTTGATATCTATTGCTCAAAACACCCCTCCACCCGCGCAACTCTTAAACCTTATCCGCTACAAACAGACCTAGTCCAAAGTGTGAACCGTAACCCAAGGCAATTGGCCCTTCTTGAAGCTCGTCAAACACGAGTCTAAAGCCATAGCCACGTTTGCTCCCCTTTCTCCCACCACCACGCTGCCGCTGTAGCTGAAACTGACTACAGTAGTAGCCAGAGACTTTGGTGTTAGTTTCAAGTGGCTCAACCTCAACCTTACAAGGGTGGCGGAGAAGCTGCTGTAAAAGCCGACAAACCTGATCTTCTGGCCCATCAATCTGATGCTGAGTTTCTGGATAAAACTTAGGCTCACCCCGTCGATTTACTTTAGGGTGTCGAGGTAAAACTAATGGCGTTAAGCTTTTCCAAATCTTCGCTTTACTAATAATCGGTATATTGGCTTGATAATAGTCTTCTATGTTTCCAAGGGAAACTAAGATTGTTCGTAAATCTAACCCCTCTCGATTCCATACTTTGTGCAGCCTTGCTAAAGCTTCAACCGCACGGCTATTGAACCTACCTTTGGCATAGACTATTACATGGTCAATCTTACCGTCACCATCTGCATCTTCTGGCAAGAAAAAAGCATGTTGATGCCCTACTAGCGGCTGTCCCTTCTCATCTCTACCTGAAAAAACGGATTCACCAAGTGAATCCTCATCTTTGCTACGGCTTGTCAGTGCGGTGTGAAAGCGATCGCCTACAGATAGCGCTTCAGTTAACTTGGGCAAAACATTGGAGACGAGAGCGTAACGAGCAAAATTAGGGGTAGGAAACAACGGAGTAGCTTGTTGTTTCACCACTGAATTGGATTTAAGCGAATAAGGAACCCAACAGCTACCAGGAATACCGTTCCAGCCTTGGCTATGCAAATCTGCGACGTTTACTTCTAATGCCTCTAGTACATTGACTGGAGCTTTCCATTTGACCTTGCTTTTCTTAGACTTAGGCAGGATCGTCAATGCTGCCCGAAAGCCCTCCAATCCTTTAGCATCTAGGGGTGCTAAAACCTCAACGCGATCGCTTGCTCGTGTTTTGAGCGTTTCTTCAGTATCAGTAATTGGCTGAGCACTAATCTTTTGCTCATCAGGTAACCTCTCTAGCACCGACATTTCAGCCCAAGCCTCAGCCCGTCCCAGATAACTCACCTGCTGACAAAGCTGCTTCAATAGCTCTAGTGCAGGCTCATCTAACTCTATAGAAGGCCAACAAACTTGAATTTCAGCAGGCGATCGCGCTCCACCCTCTAGCACTAAAAACGTATCAAACACAAGGGTAGTTTTGTTTTTACCCTCTTTGCGAATGGGCATGTAATGTCGTGTATGCGCCGTTGTGTACTGAGGCAGCACATAGCTAGGAAGTTCTTCTGCTAACTGTGTCATGAGGCAGTTGACGGCTACTCGCTCCGGTGGATTCGGTAAGCGGTAATAAGCTGACACGAGCGCTCTTAGAATTCGCCAAGGGGAAGGTGGCCATTCTACAACCCCTTCATTAACCTGGTGATCCCAAGGTGTAGCGTGGTAGCGCCCCGCTAAAAAGCGAATGGAGATCCCCACGCCCATTACTTTTTGCTCCCTGCCTTTTCAGCCTGATATTGCACCGTAGTCACAGGCGGATCTGCAAAAATTCCTGCTTCTGTCACCGCTTGCACCAAGTTGGGCAAAGCCTTTGTTAACGCCTGATGATCTGGCAGCTCAAAACCATTCTGAGGTCGCTTAACTTGAACAGAAGTGCAATCGAGATCACAAGCGGTTCGCAACCGCAGCCCTCGCTCCAGAAAGCGCTGAATCTTCCAAATTGCGATCGCAATAAGTAAGTCTTCGACGACCACACCCAAGCGATAACCTCGAATCTGGGCTAGATCAAGGCTGAAATAAGCCGTGATTTTCTCAGCCGCATACTCTTCACGATGAAAAGGAATGTTTCCTCCTCCTTTTTTGGCGTCAGCAGAAGGATTGACCAGATCATTTTTTACCCCACCAGAGGCCACTACTTCGATGTTACGAGCCTCAATAAAGCCAGACAATGCACGAGCTAACTTAAAGCGACCACCTGCTATCTCTTTCTTAGCCAAGAAAATACCGTGTAGCAGTGAGTTGATATCGTACCGGGCTAGCACGACTGCTAACTTGTGAAAATCAACTGGGCCTTCGGAGGGAAAATCTAACTCACTTTTAAGCTGATTAAAAAAACTTTTATCTGTCCCTTCCAGAATGTAATAAGAATTGAGTCGGTGTGCCTCTAGTAACGAGTTGGTTAGCACTTCCCCGTCCTGCTGAACAATCACATACGAAATACCCTTGAGTGAGTCAACTACATCTGTTCCTGCCCAGATTGTCGTTTCCAAACGATTGGCAATGCTTTGAGGAGACTCTAGCAATACCATTTCTATATTTTCTCCCGGCAGCTTATACCTAGCAGTTCCTAGATCAGGAAAACCTGTTGGTTGAAAGCGAGTGCCTTGTAAAGGGGCTAGGTCTGCTTCAATCAGAAGTCTCGTTTGATCCTTCAGCGCTGAGAAGTCCATTGTGTTCTTTATCATCAGGTTGAGCATTCAATTGACAAACTTGTTTCAGTAGACGCGCCATATCCCAGTCAGCCAGTGGAAACGCTAGAGCTGCGGCAATACGCTGAGGGCGATCGCCCGGTTCAAATAGCCCTGTACGAACAGCAGGCGCATAACCGCTAGCATGAAGCCGTCGAGCGGCTAGCTCCGTTGCCCTCAAGCTGTTTCCCGCTGCTAGGTGAGTCAGCAGTCCAGGTGTATGCGGCAAAGGCTGATCTGACAAAGTAATACTGGGAGACTGGCCCTTGGGAACCAAGAAAATTTTGTGGACAGCTCGGCTCAGCCTTGCTTTCGTTAGCTCTCGATAATGCGCGAGCTTGACCAAGGCATAGGCGGCGGGTACCGGATAGGCGGCTGAAGGGGCTGAATATTCTGTCTCAAAACTATTGAGGTCTACCAAGCTCAAGCCACGCGCGATCGCGGCTATGCGCTCCTCGTCAACAGCGCCAGCAATCCAAAGCGCTACATCACCTAATGGCGCAATGGGAAAGCCCATCTGCTGCTTTCGCGTCTCCTCACTGTCAGGTGCTGGTGAGTCACGCTTCTGCTGTTGTAACCACTCTATTTCTTGGCGCTTCAGCCAGTTAATCAGGTTTTTGATTAATGTGCCATGTTGCCAAATCGTTTTACCATCGTCGCTTTTCTGCCATTGCGGATAATTTCTCTCGTTGAACCGAACCCAAACCAATCGTTCTCGCAAGTTTTGTCCAGCGAGGGCTAGAGCCAAGCGAAATTCAGGCGAATTGTCATTGCAGGCGCTGACCCAAGCCTTGCTGAGTCTAGGAATAGGAGTTGGGTATTTTTGCTCCTTAGTTCGCAACGACAAGTCTAGGGTAGCTTCAACCTGCCCCAGAGCGATTAGCACCTCTAGCAGTCCTGTTGACTGCTGGGCTAGCTTGAGAATGGCTGTTTGCAACTGTCGATGCGATCGCCTGAGAGAAGCTAGAGCCGTGTCTTTTTGTGCCTCCCCTTTGAGCCGCAGTAGCCAGCTATCAATCTCATTTAGCAACGAAGATCGATGATTTTGGTGCGGTTGAAAGCGTCCTATGGGAATCGCAAAATAAGACAGCCCGTTTCGCTCTTGAAAGCTATAGCGAACGAACTCATCTAACCCTATACGTACGCCAAAGCTAGAAATTGCTCGGGCAAAGTCAACACCATCAGTTGCCGTGCGAGTGCCTACTTTAGCGCGTCCTTCGCTGAATAGGCTTTGTAGTTCTTTCAAACCCGTCGGTGATGACCACAGGGGCGTCCAAAGCTCAGCCCTAGATTTATCGGCTTCAGCAGCACTGCCATAGCCTACAGTGGCAGACCGAACTGTGAAGGGATAGGCCATTTCTGCTGCTGCGGTATGCTCATACCGTCGTGTAGCTCCTGAGATGAACAGCAGCGTACCCTCTAACATCAAAATAAAGTCCCAAGGATTCACCCTAGAATCAGCATCATAGCCAGGAGATGCATTTGCACCACCTGCTGCAATGGGGTTAAACTGCCCAATCTTGCCAGAGAAAGCTAGCCCCGGAACAACTGCGTCAAATATCGCTGCTCTCAGTAATGGCTCAGCCAACTCTGTTGGCTCACCTGTTTTGAGATCCATTACTACTTGCAACTGCTGCATGAACGTGCGACTAAACTCAAAGTTGCCATCATTCCCCCCGGTACCCATCAGTGGCGGAAAGCTTATCCCCTCAGAAGTGATCAGGGCACAGGTATCAAGCCACTTTACTGCCTCATCGGGTAGATTGTTACGCAAACGAGTCAGCAACCGTTGTTTGTCGCTACGCTCTTTTGGTTGAGCTTCTAGCTTGAGATCCTCAACCTGTTTCTGAGCGATCGCAATCGTTTTGCCGTAAATACCAAAGCGTTGTGGCTCAGCGCTTTGAAACGCCGCTAAGAGCTTTTTCTGAGCTTTGTCTTTAGGATAGAAGCCCGTGCTACCGTTCCAAGGGGCAACCAGGGGCGTTGGTCTGTACTGGCTGAGAAAAAACTGGGTTAACTCATCTTTTGAGAGCGCAGTTTGCAAACAAAAGTAATTACCATACCAGTAGCTTTTAGCCTTTGGATCCGCGTTTTGCTCTACTACCAAACGCAGGATGCCCAAAGCTTTGAGGTAGTTAGAAAGCGGCTCTGGTGTGCAGCCTTTTAACTCAGGGAAGCTAGGCATTTCGCACCTCTCCTGACTGGGCTTCCTCGTTGTAGCGCTTAGAAACCTGCCAGTCCGCTAAACGAATTAGACTCTCTAAAAACGCTAGCTTGAACGGACCAAACTCTTCTAATAGGGCGATCGCCTGTGCCGTCCACGATTGCATCTGTTCACTTTCTCCTAGCTGCATACAGGCTAGTGAAAGTTTCTGCTCAGCAATCGTGACGCCATTACCTAAGTCAACAGGTGGGACAGAATCCCCTTCCCAAACGCCCAATGCATATCGGGGAACATCCTTAGGTGGCCGCTCAGTCGGACGCGGCTGAATTGTCATTCTCACTTTGCCGTGATGACACGCCACTAAATAGGCTAGGAGAAAATCTTCGCCCTCCTGCAAGGCGACTAAAGCACTGACTAGCTCGTGTCGGAAGCCTCGACGGGACGAAGCCATACGATTGTTACTGCGATCTGTCTTAGCCCAAAGCTCATCTTTTCGCTCAGGCGCGTGCTGCGTCAGCATGGATTGAAAAGCTTCGTGGGCTTTTCCTAAGTCGTGCCAGCGACCTGTTCTTTCAAGTAAGGAAACAAGGTTAGGGCGATCGCTGGCGAAGTCATAGATTGAGAGGCTATTGCAGAGTTTTTGAACTGCCTCGGCCACGTCCTGAGCATGTTTTTGCAGTGTAATAAATGCCCCCGTTGATGTGAGCGGATCTCGACTATCAGCATCTAGCTGATTGGCTAATGTTTCGCTATCTTTCTCAACATCAGTTGTCTGGTCTTTCGGATCTCCAGTAAACCCAATGTCATTTGAGTAGCCTCCTGCTTCACAGTGCAATAGCAACGACATTCCTGGATAAATAGACTGAGCCTTTACCCAGGCTTCTTGCATGCCATCCCAAGCCCATCCAAAATGCTTAGGCGTTTGCTTAGCCAATTTATTAATGAAGTCTTTGGCTCGATAGAGAGACACTCGACAGAGTTCATCCTGCTGTAGAGAGGTCATACTATCGGGAGGATTAGGCGTTTCAGTCTGCGGCCAACTGCGCCAAGCAATTAAGACATCATTGTTATCTATTTCTCGAATAAATGAGGAGACATCAATGTCATGCCCTGCTAAATCAGTAGAAGTGTCAAAGAGCTGTAGGAGGTCGTGGCGACGGGGAATCAATCCTTCAGGCTGCTCTTTAGGAATCTTGTTTTGCAGCCTAAGCTGATTTAATGCTTGATAGCCTACGTCTGTTAGGCTCTCCAAAAGCGATCGCGCTGCGGTGAGTGGCTCAGCTTCATAGGGAGAGGCAGCCCCCTTTTTCTTCAGATCAGGGGTATCAATCCAATAGACCTGTGCAACTTGATTTTGCTCACCTCGTCGATTACACCTGCCAAACCGCTGCACTAGCGATGACCAAGGGGCTAATTCTGTAAATAGAACGGCTGCATCAATATCTACCCCTGCTTCAACAGCTTGAGTCGCGATGAGGATGCCTTGATGATTTTTAAGCTGGCAATTTAGCGCCGCTCGGTCTAGAGGGCGAAATCGAGAATGAATGAGCAAGCGAGGTAGGTCAAACTTATTCAATGCCTTGTAAATAGCTTGTGCCCGATCCACCCGGTTACAGACAACCAGCGTCAGCTTGCCAGAGATATGCGCCGATATCACTTCCTCGGCAACTGACTTGGCATAACTCTCTGGCTTACTATCTCCGCTCCAATCAGTTTGCGCCTTTTGTAGTGGCTTTTTTGCCTCCAGTCGCTGCATCAAAGCGCTAGCAAAATCTTGCTTATCTAACGTCAAGATGCTGTCAGAATCAGGCTCGTAGTCCACAGTTCTAAGTAAGTCGCGATCAAGCGTAGCGCTCATCCAAAGCGATTGCGTGGATCCGTAAGTCTTTAGTTTCTCTCGAAAGCCTTGTAGCTGAGCAGTCGTCTGTAGCCCTGCACCCATCAACTGAGTTTCATCCATCACCCAGAGACAATCGTTATTCAGCAAGGCAAAATGAATCGGCCAGCGATAGCGGCTCATACTGTAGCCGCGATTGAGCGCTCGGCTGAGTAGCTGGTCTTGTGTGCCCACGAGGATGCAGTCTTTATCAGGTAATGCATCCCAGTCTTGACTAACAGCTCCACCCATTAGCAGGTGTAGACCGACTACTTCATTGAGTTCGGCTTTTTCTAGCCAGTTTGCAATCTCGCTATAGGTTTGCTCAACTAGCGTTCGCATCGGCAAGCAGTAAAGCAAACGTCTCGGTGTCTGCCGCCTAATCGAGGTATCTGCTTTATGACGCCGCCAGAGCCAGCCAAGGGCGATCGCCGCTGTTTTACCTACCCCTGTAGGAGCATCCAAAAACAACGGCAACGTAGGTCGATTGGCTAAATTAGCTTGATAAGGAAACGGGAAATTGCCTGTGATTGAGTGAAACCATTCAGCAAAATCAGTCATAGAAGCTTTGAAGAAACAGCCTATAGCGAGTTGTTGTGAACTGTCAGGCTTTCAAAATCAGACTGACTTGACCGCTCAGTATAGTTCACATGTTCTGAATTAGTTCAGCTTAGGAATAAAGATTTCGCTAAGCTGAACTGAACTCAACAATTAATCAAGCGACTAAGGAATTTACTTGTTGAAAGTACAGATCCCAAAGGTATCGACCCGTAGCAGTCTGTTGCACCGGAAACGCATACCAAACTCCTGTTCCCGCTTTTGCATGTAGCTCGTAACTTTGACCGAGTCGAGCATGTCTTCCCAATTCTTTAATAATTTTTTCTCGTTTGTGCTTGGGTAAATCGCACTCAAGGCGTTTATAAACTTCTCTGGTGGTTATACCCGCAGCAATTAAAAACGAGAAACTAAGCTTTAGTTGGTTATAATCCATTTAATTGCCTCCTTGGCAATAAAAATCTGTAAACAGTGCTGCCGCCAAGCTATGCGCTGTTTGGGTTTCAGAAGAGGAGCGCTCCTTGCTTTTATCAGTAGCGCTCCTTGTTTTGCTTTAAACATACTCCATCAATTCGAGATTGGCTAGAAAATTTGGGTAATCATACTTTGGCTGACGTGACTGGGTAATACATACGTTAGCTGACGTGACGGAAAAGATGCGTTTCAGACAAAATGAAGCGGTGAACACAGGATTAAAGCAATTTCTGGGGCCGCTCTAGATAGAGCGGAGAATTGGCCAACTGCTGGAAAGCATTCGTTAGCTGACGTGCTTCAATAGAGCCGCGTTGTAAAACGTGGAAAGGTCAGCGTAGTACAGCAAGCCGCCACAACTCAGATATAGCACCAAAGCCGTACGGAAATTATTACTAGGTCTGGATTGCCCTATCTTCCACTACAATCGAGCGATCGCCGCCTTCTCATCCTCAGGGGCTTCCTTCCCCATCTGTCAGCAGCAAAAATGCTTGAGGTATCACGATTTGAATATTCCTAAAAGGATGCAAACACAGCAAATCCTCATCCCCGGTGACAATAAAATCTGCCCTGCCATTTACGCCCAACTCTAGGAATTTGTTGTCTTTGGGGTCGCGGCAGACAGCGATCGCTTCTTGTATTTCAACCAACTCAGACTCCAGCAAAAATTTAGACAAAAAAATCTGTCTCTCTGCTGCTGTCACGTACTTGTCAAACTTTTTGCGGCTCAATACCTGCATGAGTTCTAAAGCCGTCGCCGCCGATCGCAAAACGATGCCTGCTGCAAGCGTGCGCTCCACAACTCGAAATGGCAGAGAGTTCTTCAGCAGTAGAGCGCTTACCCATACATTGGTATCCAGCACACACCGTAGCTTTGCCATCATGCTTGCTCATCGGCAGCTAAAAGATTCGCCAAAATCTCTGGCGTCAGCCCCCGCTGTTCAGCACGACTGCCAATTTCCTGCATTACCTGAATCAGGTTTTTGTTGCCCCACCCTTCCTTCAAAAATAAACCCACTAGCTGAGCCAGTGCTCGTCGCTCATCCTCACTGGCCTGTTCAAAAGCTGCTTGAATTTCAGGCTCAACCGGAATTGAAATAGTGTTCATTCTACTGACCTGCTTGCATGTTTTCGTATCAATTCTAGGAACTCAATAGCTCAAGACTATTGCATCCACAGCCCACACAACGCCTCATCTGCCTCTTGCTGACCAATATCTAAATACTTTGCCAAATTACCGATATCGGCGTGCTTCGTGATCTGCTGCAACGTCCGCAGTGAATGTCCCTGGCGGTGCATCTTAGTCAGCAGCGATCGCCGAAAAGTATGGGTACTGACACCTTCTAGCGTTAGATCCTCACAAGCTTGTCGCAGCGCTTTGTCTGCCGCCTGAGTGGTAAGATGTCCGCCAAAGCGCCCTGGAAAGAGATAGCCTACGCTCGGCAGTGGTGTAGTTTTGAGAGCTTCAGCTAAGGGCGGCGTGATCACAACGCTGCGCGTTTGCCTAGTTTTGGTGTTTCTGGCGCGATAGGTGATGCGCCCTGCGGCAATGTCATCTACCTGTAACTGCACTACTTCCCCAACTCGTGCTGCCGTGTAGTAGCAAATTTGAAATAGTAGCCGATGGGGATGATTAAGATGCGTAAAGAGCGTCGCTAATTTTTCGTCATCTAGCACCGCCGCCTGACCATTGCGGTTTACTTTCGGCATGAGTTGGTCTTCTGTTCTTTTACCAACTGAATTTTAACCAGTTTTCAGGTATTTCAGCCTTTTTCCGTAGAAACCGCTAAAAAAATTGCTCACTAATAAGAATCACTCTCGTTAACAAAACTGAAGGCGATCGCTACAACCTACCGATTCATCAGTGCTAACGCTGTTAACAATGTTTACAAGTTTGGGAATACCAAAGTAGCGCTATCTACCGCAGGGCAAGCGTTAACACTGCTTAATACCAGTTGCAGCAGTTTCGCGGTAGCGATCGCCTGGTGCTGAAACGTTTCCAGCGCTAACTTTGACAGCGGCAGAGATTTTTGGAGCGGCAGGGGCGTAAGTAGGCAATCGCATCAATTCAGCCAACAGGCTGGTTACTATCAGAACAGAGCATCGCGTTTTCTAGACTCTGCAGGTACCCTCATGATTACGCTTCAGCTTCAGCAACTGGATGTTCCTTCAGGTCAACGGCTGCTCATTCGCAATCTAGACTGGCCACAATTTGAGCGTATTTTAGAAGAACTGGGTGATACTCGCGCCTCGCGGATTGCCTACAGTCACGGCACGTTAGAAATCAGAATGCCTTCTCCAGAGCACGAGGTTGATAAAGAGCTATTGGGCGATCTGGTTAAGATTCTGCTGGATGAGCTGGAAATTGACTGTGAGTGTTTTGGCTCTACGACCTTTAAGCAAGCCGCTATGGAGAGCGGCATTGAACCTGATCAGTGCTTTTATATTCAGCATCAGACACAAATGCGCGGTAAGCGGCGCATTGATCTGAGCATTGATCCGCCGCCAGATTTAGCTATCGAAGTAGATGTCACTTCCAAAACTCAGCTTGAGGCTTATGTAGCGCTGGGTGTCCCTGAACTTTGGCGCTATGAGAAAAATCGGCTGAATATCTACACGCTACAAGCCGGAGAATATCAGTTAGCCACTACTAGCCCTATTTTCCCAGACTTGCCAATTCTGGAGCTGGTGGCGGAAGTTTTTGAGCAGAGTCTTCAGAGCGGTAGAAGTCCTGCTTTACGAGCTTTTCGTAAGAAGATTCGCCAAATGATTGATTGAACGTTTCAAACTACCTAAAAAAACGCACAGCATTGATTTAGATCTGTGGGTGGTCGCTAGCTACGTTTGTTCTGGGGAAGATTGTGGCGTGGGGGCTGTTGGGCAACGGCGACGGTGGCTAGGGCAGCGAGGGCGATCGCGTAGGGGATTAGCCCTTTCATTTCGGTAGTTGGTGAAAAGCTCTATTGGAAAGTACCCACAAATCTTATCTACAACCTCTTCTGAGTAAGTTATCTAAAGTAGAAAGAACAAGCCTATTCAATAAAAATCTGTCTTATCCTTTAAATTTTAAGCAATATCGATGTTGTCAAATTTCTTGCCTTTTATCTCAAAAGCTTTAGGAAAAATATTGACAGCCTCGCAACAGCTTCTGCATTCAATGTGCATTCAACCAGAGGCTTTAAACATGAAACACTTTCTCAGGTTCTGTCGTTTCAATAAGAACAAAGCTGCCACCGTGAAGCTCAAGTCCGGGATGTCAGCCATACACAATCACCAGAATACCTGCGATCAAGAACTAAAGACAAAGTCCCAACTTTACTTTCCTATTTGGCAGGTCACCTTTCCCTTGTGTGTTTTCAGTATCTTCGCAGTGTCCTGCTGGACTGCAATCAAGTTAGAAAATGGCTCATTGATAATGCAAGTAGATTTTCAAAAAAATAGTTCCGCTATTAAGGTGAACATAAATAAACACAATTCATCCTTAAGCAACTCGGATTGAAGTCTTAATGAAAGACCATCACCGCACGCTAACCACCACCCACTGATCGCTCAAGTGCAACACCACCACATCCAACAGATGCAACCCTAGCGTCAGCGTATCGCCTACTAGTTCTGCCGTCTCATACCGCCTTCCCGGTGGCTATAGCGTGATGCCCTCCGGGTAGTTCACCGTCAGCGCCCTAGAAAGGTAGAATCGCTTACGAGCATAGGGTTGGCAGAGTCTCACCAGAAGTATCACGGCGTGAGTGAGGGCAAGCATAATGTAGACAAGTATCCAAGAAATTTTTACGGTCAGAAGACCCCTATCAGATTGCAACCGCAGTCAAAAGTAATGGTCACTGTCTTTAGGCTTGGCGGATTACTTTACTTGATTTACACCCGCGACCATCAGCCTCCTCATATCCATGTCAAGCCCAGCCCCATGAAGCCCGAATGGGAACTTAGAATTTATCTTGGTAAACGAGCAGATGGCAGTAAAGACAACTACGGCAAATCCTTTGGTGATACCGAGATTCTGTCAGGCAAAATCAAGGCATCTAAGATACAAGAATATGTTGAGCTATTAGCCCAGAACGTTGAACAAGCCTGGGAAGTTTGGAGTTCAATCTACGGAAACGATTAATGAAGACAATCCTTACCTCTCATGACGCATTAATATCAGCCCCTGAAGCTACGCCTTCAGACCTAATATCTGCCTACTATGAAGCAGACACAGATGAAATTGTAGTGAGCTTCAGAGATGGTAAGGTAACTCGAATATCAACCTCGGAGTTTGAAGAACTGGCCGAAGCAACTGCTGCTGACTATCAATTACTCGATGGCACTCGCGCCGGGGTTACATGCATCACTGAAACTGTAGATTTTGCTGTAGCTGCTACCTGGTGGCGCGAACTAGCTAAGTAGTAACTCTTCTCAATGGCCTTGTCGCCCTATGAACTTCGCGAGGATGGCCGAAGCCTTTGTGGGTAGGAAAGCGATGCTCAATCACAGCCTATTCAGCATCACTCATATCGCTTGGATACAGCTTTCGTGTGGTGTTGGCGGCTTCAGGGAGGCGACTCATGGCCGTGCAATAGTCAGGACACATCCAATCTAAGGAGCAGATCTCTATAAGGGCTGCATCCCTTTAGACTCTCTTTAGAAATCAACTCTTAGGGATTTTTCTTACCTATCTTAGATGCCTTGCACTATGGAGCCAAGGGCAGCATCTGCTGAGAGCAGCTTCTGCTGATTTAGAAAAATTTTTGTTGCGGTAAGCATGTAGACACCTTGCTGTCATATGATCATTTGACCGATAGATGACTTGGAGAGGAATTGATGACTACAGAAGCACTAGTAGAGAAACGACGCGACCAAATGGTTAGGATGCGACCTTCTCTCAAGAAGAAAGCCCAAATAGAAGCCGTGCATCGCGAATGCAAGCTGAGCGACATCATTGAAGAAGCACTGAACTTGTACTTTGCGCAGAAAGAGTGCTTATGAACATCCTTTTGAGTAATAGATGCTTGTAAGGGTAACAGTAAGGAGGTCTAGCTTATTTCAGATTGAATTTGCTCCAAAACAAAGATTCCACCGGACAGGAACTCCGAGGGAATCTAAAGACCTTTCTGATGGTGCGGCATCGAAACCTGGCAAGGAATTAGAACCACACCACTAAAGCAGCACACCCACAAACCTTCGTTTGTAGAAACCACCTATCTTCAGAGGTCATCACAATCATGACTATTCACAATCATGACTATTATGACGCAAAACTGTGTGGAGGCAACTCCGCAAAAAGGCCCTATTGTTGAAAGAACTCGATACTATCAGCTCACTTCAGAAACAGCTTGGAAACTACGCCAAGCCGATCTAACCCGCTCAGAATGGGAGTTGTGGAGCTATCTAGTAACGCTCGATCCCTTTGGCGATCGCTATAACCAGCTACCAGCGTTAGTTGAAGTCTTAGCTGCGGTAGACATCTCAAAAGCAACGTTTTACCGGGCGATCGCCAAGCTGCAAGAGCATGGCCTGTTCGACTTTCAAGTTGCAGATGTCAAGTTTCGCAATTTACTCGGACGAGAGAATAGTCTCAAAAATGCGACTCCAATCTCAAAAATGAGAAAACTTTCGCAGAACTGAGACTCGATTCTCAAAACTGCGAAAAGCGATCGCCAGAACCCCCACAGGCTGAAGGTTCTGGATCGCCTCATACTCTTCATACATTTCATACTGATCCAGACACTTCAAACCAGGAACAATCTGGTGTGTGTCTCAAAAAAGAAAATCAAAAAGCCAAAAACAACGATCAAGAAGATGTTGCTGAGCAGCAATGGCCAGTCGAGTTAGAACCAGCAGAAAACGATCAAAATGAAGCTGCAACAAGGCAAAAATCTACCTCTAAGACACTTGATGAGCGCGATGAAATTCTCCAACGAGCGAAAAAACTAGGCGTTAGACTCGAAGACCGGAAGTTAGCGAAGGCGATCGCTGCTCACCCCAGTCGCCTTGAAACGGCAGTGACAGCGCTAGTAGAGAAGACTGAAACGGTACGATATCCAACCCGCTTTCTTGAGCGAGCCATCTTGGAGGCTTGGGAGCCAGAGCGTAAGCAAAACCTAAAGTTTAGCCAGTGGTTTGATGAGGCCAAGCAGCATGGCTGTGAGGTGCTGGGGGGTCAGATGATCGATGATGTGCAGTGGGTTTATGCCTCAGATGGACAGCCGTATCGCTGGCATGAGCTAAATGGCTTGCCTTGGGATGAGCTAAGAGCCAAGCTGAACCCGGTTCCGATAGATCTGCCAACACCACCCCGCTCAAAGGTAATTTTCAGTCAGCCTGAATTGGCTCAGGAAGTGTTTGAGGTTGATCTATATGACCTTTCCCCCTTGCTGGTTGCCTTAGATGTCGAAATAGCCCGTTTAGGCTGGTCTGAAGCGCTGCTGTCAGACCACCTGTATCAGTGGTTTCTCAAGCGAGAGCGATCGCTTTTAACAGATGATCAGCTTCATGAACTGCTAGAGCTTTTGCAGGAAATGGTGATTCCTGCGGAGGTAGCGTAATGGCAGGGTTGCGAGGGCTGCAGTTAGCGGTATTGCCAGAAGTTGAACCTTACGAAATCGAGAATCCTTGCCCACTGTTGACTGAGGTTAACGTGGGTGAGCGCTGCCAGTTTTACGGGCGCATAGGAACGCTGGCATCTTACGAGTCAGGCTATGTGGTGTTTTGCTCGGAAGACCAGCTACAGCTTTTTAACCGCCGAGTAGCTGAGGGCTTACAAGAGTCTCCCCCAGAACAGTCTGCTCAGCGATCGCCCAAGCGACGGCATAGCCCTAAAGGTCAAGCCTCTGGCTGGCTGGAGGAGCGCGTCGGCAACAAGAAGCGAAAGAATCCCACCACCAGCTACTACTACTGCTGGGATGAGGTGATTCAACCTGGAGAAACGCGGCGGCAGAAGGTGTATGTCAAAGTGCGAAAGATGATGAGACTCAGGCAAATGATTGATGAGCGGCGATCGGTTCACGAGATTTTAGCGTTTTTGGATGGGTGAGCGTGAGGGCGATCGCTACTGTGTTCTGGGGGAGATGAGGGGATGGCGAATGAGGAGCATTTAGCAATTCTGAAGCAGGGTGTTGAGGTTTGGAATCAGTGGCGAGAACAACATCTACAGATAGTGCCCGATCTTCGTGATGCAGTAAGCTTGTGCCAATCGAGAAACCGTTACCAGGTCTGCCGGATATATCTGCATTTATCAGAACAATGGGGCGTATCCTCACGAAGAGGTAACAGCCATGTGGCGCTTCCTTCAACAATTTATTCGTGCTCGTGGCACCTCCTGTGGCAGTAGAGGTTGCCAGCTACGGCAATACACAAACTCGCCAGCCGATGGCTACCTCGGTGGCAGCGGCCACTGCTAATAATGAAGCTGTCATAGCCGAGTACCAGCAGCTCTTAGCCGAGTACCGTCAACAGCTAGCGGCTCAGCGTCAGCAGATCGAAGCACTGCAAAGCATCATCCAAACCCTGGCCGAGAAAGAAGCCGTCAAGTATGACCTGCGGGGTGCCCAGTTCGGCGGTGGCTTTGCTGAAACGGTGCAGGGTAACCAGGTTGGGGGTGTGGTGAAGTAAGGAGAGCAGGCGATCGCTCAAATCTAATCTAAATGCGCCGTAAGGTGTGACATGGTTCTACAAGAGCGGTGTCAACGGCCGTAGGTCCTCTGTCTGCATCTGCGCCCACTATTGCGGCTCACTAAGCACGCGCTGGATCATCAAGGTGTTGACGTATACCAGACTAATTTGCAGCAGATGCAATGCCAGAGCTGCTAGCTCTTGGTGGTCACGCCGATTGTTGGCAAACTCGCCACTGCGCCCGTAGAAGATAAAGTCATTCGCCCCGTTCCAGCGCTCCACCACATTCAGCCCCTCCTGAATCTCCTACGGAATGCAAATAACGACAGAAGAAGATCGTTTTGACGGCTCTACCCAGTTCTGCCAAGGTGCTGCTGCTGCCTAAGCTATCCCAGGAGGAGCGGCTGATTGTTGTTGCAACGTTGCAAGCCAGTTAAAGGATCGCAAAGGTAAGCTTCCGGTTTTGGCACTCAGAGCCTTTGTCATTTACCGCTTTTGGCTTTAATCAATCCTAGACTGACACAACAGTCAATAAAGACTACCGCTGACTGCCAAATCAGCAGCGCTTGGAGCGGCTCAGAAAATCGCTGAAAAAAATTGCGCAGAGGGCAAAAGGGCAAAGGGCAAAGGGCTATGTCCTCGCGACGCCGCACACCACCCGCAGGCCAACGCCGCTGCCCCCGTCGTCAGGTGTGAGCCTGAAGCGGACCGCCGACCGGCAGTTCACAGGATTGCCGCCCCAGGAACCGCCCCGCAGTACTCGTTTTTCTTCAGCATCGTCATCATGAGCCAGCCAAGCACTACCATCCTCAGGAGATCCCTCATAGCTGTCATGCCACCAGTCCTGACACCACTCCCATACATTTCCGTGCATATCGTACAGGCCAAAAGCATTGGCGACGTCGAAGCTGCCTACGTCTGTTGTCTCTTCCCGAAACTCTCCATGAGGGCCATCACCATAAGCTCCAGAATAGGTTTTACCCTCATATTCCCAATCGGTGCCACGATAGTTAGCCAGGTTTGTAGTGATGGATTCGCCAAAGTGGAACGGAGTTGTTGTGCCAGCTCGACAGGCATATTCCCACTCGGCTTCTGAGGGCAGACGGTAAGGGCGACCCGTCGCCTTTTCTAGACGGCGGCAAAACTCAACTGCTTCTAGCCAGGAAACCTTCTCCACAGGCCGATTCTCTCCTTTGAAGTTGGATGGATCTGGATCTAGCTGATGCTCTATCTGAGGCTGTTTAGCGACTACGCGCCACTGAGCCTGGGTAATCGGATGCTTACCCATGAAGAAAGGCTGCGCAATCGTGACTAGGTGCTGAGGAGTTTCATTTGCATATCGGCCTTGCTCATGCTCTGGAGATCCCATCAAGAAGCTGCCAGGAGGGATATAGACCATATCTAGTGGAATTTGCCCCGCCTCTAGCGATAACCAGTCTTCAGAAAAGAACTGAGCCGTGCGATTGCGATAGGTGATGACGGGGTCGAGCTTAGCCGTTAGAGGTGCAGCCATAGAAGCCTCACTAAGGTAGGAAGAGTAGGCTGAGCAACCGTTCAGCTAAGCTTACCAGGCTACTCAACCCTGTTTTCTATTCGGATGCCGTCACTGCTATAGCGAGCTAGAATCAACCCTTCGAGCAGATCATAGAGACTGGTGACGATGCGATCGCCCAGCAAAAACTTATGCTCACGGGGTAGCTTGTTGAGAATAGGCACATACCACTTCACCAAGTCGTAGGTTTTCTGGATAATAGGCAGATCTCGTTTCATCGTTTTCATCCCAGAGAGCATTTGTACTATTTTTAACCGCGCCCAAGGGCAAAAGGGTAAAGGGTAAAGGGCTATGTCCTCGCGACGCCGCACACCACCCGCAGGCCAACGTCGTAGAGCCTGAGGCCAGGTGAGAACCTGCCGCGGCTCGCCGACCGACAGTTCCCAGGATCGTCGTCCCAGGAACCGCCCCGCAGTATACGGTATTTACTCTCGTCAGAGAATAACCAGGCACTCCCATCTGTAGGCGCTCCGTCATAATTATCATGCCAGTGATCTTGACACCATTCCCAGACATTGCCATGCATATTATGGAGGCCAAAGGCATTCGCTGGAAAGCTACCGACTTCTGTGGTCTGTTCTCGATATTGGCCTTTAGGCCCAGCACCATAAGCGTAGTTCCCGTCATAGTTAGCCAAATCTGTCGTAATCGTCTCCCCAAAATGGAACGGGGTAGTTGTTCCTGCACGACAGGCATATTCCCATTCAGCTTCGGAGGGAAGGCGGTAGTCTCGCCCTGTGTGCTGGCTAAGTCGGGCACAAAACTCCACTGCGTCATACCAAGTTATAGTCTCTACCGGGCAGTTATCTCCTTTGAAACTTGATGGATCTGAAGCTAACTCATGCCCTACTTGTGGCAGTGCAGCCACGACCCGCCACTGAGCCTGGGTAATTGGGTATTTAGCCATTAAGAAAGATGCCGCAAAGGTAACCTCATGTTGTGGGCCTTCGTCGTCTGAGCGGCCTTTCTCTGTCTCAGGAGATCCCATCACAAACGAACCCGCCGGAACTAGCACCATCTCTAGCACAACTCCCTGCCCTAGGTCTTCGATCAGTTGCTGCCCCTGTCTTTGCTGTCGCTGCAGGGTGAGCTGAGGCCGAATTGCCCAGTCGGTTAGCACTGACTTGAGTACTGACTTATTGACTTTTGCCCCCAGGATTGTGGATAAGAGACGCCAAAGTGGAGCGGCAATTTCTTGCTTCAATTCCCCTGGTGAATAAGCCGGTAGGTGAGCGGCAATTTCGTTATAAGTTTCACCGTTCCAAGCTCCCTGCAAAAAGGCAATTTGGATCTCATCTAAAGACACCTCTGCCCGCTCTACCATCTGTCGTTGCAGTTCCGGCAAAATGGAAGCAAAATCATCAGTCCGTAGCCGAGCGGGCTGCAACTGCAGTGAAACGGTTTCAAACGCAAAGTCATGGAGTTCATACGTCGGTAGATTGGGCTGTGAGTCTGGTGATGGCTCTACTCCCGGCGCAAGCTCAAGGATGGCTTCTCTGAAGGTAAAGGTTTGCAGTAGCGGAAACAGGTCATTGGGATTAGGTACTGGCAGTGGTGGCGGCACTTTTGGCGCAGTCGCTAATTGCTCTGCGATCGCGGCATACTCTCCCCCCATGCGCTCTAGAGTCTGGGCCGCAACTTTAGCAAAAGGAATCACGATGTCTTCTGCTTCCGGATCGCCCTGAAAATCGAGTCTCAGCAGAGCCTCAAAGTTTTTAGTGCTGAGGTTCAAGCGATCGGCAATGTAGCGCGAGACTGCATCCAGCACTGATTCAGTCTCGCGTTTGGAAACCACATCAGACACGACATTTCTCACCCCATCGGCAAAGTCATATTGCAATGGTGTCGTCTTCGTATCTTCAGCGCCTGAAGCCGGTTGTACCTCCATTAACCCCCCCATGTATACCTCAGCCACATGCACCGGCTCTGCCTTGGGCAACAACGTCTGTCGAATCAAATTGACAATCGGTGGACTCACAGGCGCAGCCGACATTAACCCTGCCAATCGCTGCGCCATCAATGATGCTGTTGTCCAAAATCGCTGCACCCGTTCCTGTGGCGAGGGTTCGCTCTCCTCCACCTCCGGCCCTCCGGCCTTCTCTTCTTTACTTAAATCAAACTGCAACCCTACGGCTCGACTTTCTCCACTGCCCGCGACCAGCTTGGCCCACTGCTTCATCGGCTCAGCCTCTAAAGGCACCACAGGCACCGTCATTGGCTTAACCGGTTTGGCTATCAACTGCTGCAATAGCGCTATGCGATACTGAGTGGTCAAGTTGGCGGTCACAGTTCCCCGTTCCACCGTTTTCAGCCATACAGGTGTTCCCTGCCCTAATGCGGTCTGTGACCATAGTCGCTCTGGCAATAACTGCACCACAGCTGTAGGGGCCTGCCGACCATAGGTTTCTAGCCAGGACAGCAGTTTGCCTGTGTACCACACCTCGGACGTACAGTCACTGAGCAGCAGGATTAACCGCCGTCGGGCTGGATCCCATAGCTGTTTAGCCTGTCGGGGGCGTTGCCGGTATACCGGATCACGCCAGTTGGGAAATAGCTTCAAGGGCTGATCCGTTTCTGCCTGTAACCGCCAGGTTGTTACGCGACGGAAGGCTCCCTGTCGCTCCAGCAACGTTTGAAACTCTTCAATCGTCTCTTCCCACAGCGGCAGCGATCGCATGTCCTCAACCACCAGTGCTACATCCAGCCAACGCTCGGGGGCAGGCTTAAGCACCGGCGACCAAGTCCGCTGATCGGCAATTCGCTCGACGGTAGCCGCTTCATCAAATTCCAGCCGTCCTGGAGACGATACCGTTTGCCGCAGAGGTCGTAGCGATCGAGCTAGCTCTAGGCGAATTCTCAAGGCTGGCGCAGCAGGGGCTTTAATCGGGATTCCCGAATCTGATGATTGCCCCCCTGTTTGTTTCTGGGACGGCTGCTTGGGCAATGAAAGCTGAGCAACGGGGTCTGCTGCTTCCGTCTCGTCAGCCTCAATGAATTCTTCGCGGATATTGGTCTGATTGGTTGCGGAGGTTGGTTGGTTTTGCTGGCTGGGGCCAGCCGCTAGATCTCCCATGTGCCCCGCTAGCCACAAGGCATCAGCCACATCCTCAACGCCGAAGTCGACCCCTGCCCTAGTTAACAGCGTCGCTAGACCATCAATGTCTTCGACCTTGGGGTTACCGGGCCTCATGCATCCTCGGTGCTGGAGAGATACTTCATCAGAGCCTTCACTAACTTGTCTTTGGTCTTTTGCTCGGGTACACGCTCCCGCGTCACAAAATAAATGGCATTGAGTAGTTGGTCTGTAGAGAGGTCACCGTTCTTGCTGCGATCGCAGAACTGTTTAATCAGTGCCTCGGCCTCAGCGACTTTGGCTTTATCGTTCAAGTCATCTTGCAAGTGAGCCTCCACAATTTTCTTGAGGCGATCGGGCTTAGGCTCACCCATGTTTAGTCGTAGACAACGGCGAAGAAAGGCCGGGGGAAAATCTCGCTCACCATTGCTGGTCATCACCACAAAGGGAAATGCTCCACACCGAAAGCGTCCCGTGTCGGTTTCTTGCCATTGCAATTCATCCGACTCAGTATAGGCCGTGCGAACTTTGGCTTTTTGTTTTTTCTGCTTTAACTCTTCCGCTAAGCGGACAATTTCAGGAATTTCAAATTCCCCATCCTCAAAGAGGTGTAGCAGGTCATTGGGCAGGTCGATATCGCTTTTATCGATCTCATCAATCAGCAATACCCGAGGGCGTTTAGGATGATCCGTCGGCAACAGAGCCGTCCCTAATGGCCCTAGGGTAATGTAACTACCAATATCCTTCTCACGCTTTAACTGAGAATCCTGCAAACGGGCAATCGCATCGTAGCTATAGAGGCCGTCTTTGCGCGTGGTGCGGGTCGTGATCGGCCAGTAGAGCACTTCGCCCAGATTCAGCTCATAAGCTACCGCATAGGCCAAAGACGTCTTACCAGTCCCCGGCTTTCCCGTCACTAGCAACGGTCGCCGCAGATAGAGCGCAGCATTGACCATGTCCTTTTCGTCTTCCGTAGCCTGAAAGGTCGCTCCGCGCTGCTGTTTCTTTAGATTCGCAACCGTTTCCTCAGCCGCCGCTTGAGTACCAAAAGGTCGCCAACTTGGAGGATCTGGTAATCGCCCGGTGATGTAATCTCGATCCTCGTGTGGGGTGCGGTTCCCCTGAAAAATTCGCCAAGTCGAATCTGTCATGATTGCGGCATTCCAAGCGTCTTCTGTGTACTAGGCGGAATCAGAGCGGGGTCTTCCCACAAAAAGGACAAATGGTGACCAATATGCTTGTTTTCTTCACAGTCGAGAGCCTCTAAGCGCACCTTTTTGACCTTCTCCGGCAACGTAGCAATCTTACAGGTGAGCAACTTATCTAGGTCAGTGACGGCACAAATCTCTTCAGTAAATTGGTCATGCCGTAGCCAAACTGCAGCCGGAGTACCCGTCGCAATCAATGCACCGAATACTTTTGGATACTGGCTATCCTCATAAACCACTGAGGCTTTTAGACCGACGATGGTCGGTTGATTTAGCTGCACAACTAAGTCTGGTTCTATCGCAAGACCATCTCCCAGCACAAACGAATGGCAAATATTATTAGTCATCGACAGCAAAGTTTTCCATTTCCCGTTCCAAGGCTCTCTGAACAGTTTCAAGATTTCAGGATTTAGTCTTTCTGCAATGCGAACAACGCAGCAGAAGCGGGTTCCAAGCCGATCCAATGTACTCGGTAAGAAGGAGAACTGCTCCCGCTTCATAAAGGGCCAGCGATCGCATGCCTCAGGCAACCAAGCTAGTGGCAGGATCAGATGCAGCATTAAACTCGTCGGCAACTTATCAAGTGCCTCATCCAAACAGGCTTGCACCAAGCTGGGTAAGGAATCCAACGTCACTTTTTCTAAAAAGGGAGCTTTACCAGGCGCTTCTATTCGTTCACTCCCTTTACCCGTTCGTACACTATATTGGCTGGCATCTTGAATAAAAAGAGCTGAGACTGAACGCGCTTCACTCGACTCATCTTGAACATAAATGAGTAGATGGGATAGGATATCGGCTTCTTCAACTACTTGATGTTCTTTGTAGAGTGCCTTAGCGCGATTCAGTAAATCTTGCCATTGTTCAGTAACCCGTCGCTGCACCCACCCTTGCAGCTTCTCCCGCAGCTCTGCCTCTGGATTTAACTCCGATAGGCTCAATATGGCAACAAATCGATCTATCGCTTCAAATTGATCGTCACCACGCATCGCCTCTTGCAGCACTTGAAGCAGCTCTGGCAGTTCCCCTGGAATTTCTCGGCCAGATGGATAGGCCAGCCGATAAGCAATCTTGATGGCCTTAGCCAGCGTCTCTTCATGACTCCGCAAAAGCGCTAGCAGATAACAACTATCTAATTCTCGTTGCACAGCGATCAGTGTTTTTGCTGGCACCATAAAGCCAATCTTGGCTTCAGGCTGCTCTCTCTCCCGCGCCACGACCATTCCAACCACAGCAGAGACGACTTCATCCCATACGGACGCTCCACTGAAACCAGGCAAAATAGCAGTCCCCTGAACCTTGGTATCTTCTAGCTGCACCAAACCATTGGGTAGATCCTGCCGAAGCTGCCCATAAGACGTAATACCTTTTGGGTGACTTTTAGGAAATCCTAATACCCAGTAAGGGCTATGTAATTGATAACCGACTAACAATTTGACAGGATGAACCCCCACAGGCAGAGGATCTAAGATACTGAGTCCAGCAATATCTTGATCCAGAGCCTCTTCATCTTTGACATATCGATAGAGCAAAACTTTGGCAACCAGCTTTTGCCTCAGCGAAATGTAGGGAAAATTGATCTTTATCGCTTCTCCAATAGCAGAGTCCTCTGCTTTAAGCACTAAGGCATCTCTGATGACATGAGCACAGGTGAGTATGTATCCACCCTCAACTAGAAAACCAGCGCCGATGACCCTGTTTCCTCTATAGATGCGAACAATTGCGTTTTTAAAAGCTGGATTGAGAGCTGCTGTGTTCTCACTCATGAAAATTGTTCAGCTATTTTCCCTGCCACTTCAGCGTGACCTCAAAGTTGACGCTGCCGCCTACGGTTGAAAGAATCACGCCGGATTCTACGCTAAGGTCGAGGCCGAATTTTACCTCCACCTCATCAGCAGGAGTTGTCAAACCGGCTTTAAGGCTAGACATTACTGCTGAAGCGATTGAAGGGATCTTGCCCAATGCCGACTCGATAGTTTTCTCAGTTTTATACAGCGTCTCATCTAGCACTGAGACTTCTTCAACTGCGTCCTCATCCAGCGGCTGAGGGACTTCAACCCAGACAGCCGTACCGTCCTCTAACAAAAACTCGGCAAGTACTCTATCGTTTTTCATAGCGCTCAAGCAGACCGTAAAAACTCTGACATGTTTCCACCTTGATAGCACTCTGAGTCCAATAATGGCGACTAATGCAAGCCAGTACCAAAATCCAGCAAAGTTTGAATCATTTGAATCAAATATAGCGGTGAGCCGAGAGCAGCCAGAACAGCGATCGCCACTCTTGCAAAAGCCTATCGCTGTAATAAAACTATTCATAATTCAGAAAAATTAGGCAATCGTCGCTGAGCGCTATACAGATCTGCAGACTCAGATTAGGCCACAAACTCAGCAAGCACACCACTCAACGCTGCTGAATGAAATTGCTGGTGTACTACAACACCTGTAAATCTGCTAGCGAGCCTGCCAGAGGATCGAATAGAATGACCCTACACACCCTGCAAGGAGGTGATGTCTACTGAAAGTCTTTGAACGCAAGTCCCTAAATACAAGAAAACGTTAGCTCAGCACCGGGAAGTGTAACGCTAACGCTCTTGCCTACTCCAGAAGCCATGTCCAAAAGGACAAGGGCACGGGATTTGTGTATTAAATTCTCATCACCATATTAGCGCCTGTGGATCTCCCCTGCAATAGTGCGCCTGTTTGTTGTGCCATTTTTTTTGAGCCATCACTAGATGGCTCAGATTTGCGGTAACTGAAACCCGTGTGATGAGAACGCTTCAGCTTAACGCCCCCCAAAGTTTAGATTTTTTTGAATAATGCACTTCGAGTTTCAGCAAGAATGCTGTGTCGGCTCTGCGATCGATAGCGGCCTATATCGAGCTGCCGTCAGCTTACATAGCGATTTAGAAATTGCCCCCGGCGGCGAACCTTACACCCCCATTCACAACGCTCTCGGCTGGCACTATAGCCGCTTTGGGCAGCAAACTCAGCCCCGTCTAGAAGGCGCTTTGTTCCTCAATGAAGATGGCTCCTGCTGGCAGGCAAAACTGCTAGCTCCCAAGGTTGATAAAAGGAAGACTATCAAGGCTCTTAAGCAAGAACTACAGCTAACTGACTGGGCAATCGCTTCTCAGTTCCAGCAACTCATCCAGCAACATCCCTATCTGGTCAAACGGCGCAAATACGAAACTCCCATTGGTAACGGCAGCAAGCCCTATTTGCCCACTATTCCAGCCCATATCAGGGAGTTAATTAATCAGCGTTACGGCGTCGAGGTACCGCTGTGCAGTTCCTTCTGGCAATGGTTAGCTCAACATCCGGAAATCGAAATCGTCATTACTGAAGGGGCAAAAAAAGCCCTCTCACTATTGTCTCAGGGTTACATAGCGATCGCCCTCTACGGCGTTAACGGTGGCTACCGCTCTACGGATTCTCTAGGTAATCCGATTGAGCGATCGCTAATTCCAGAGCTGCTACCCTTCTTGGTGGAGAATCGCCCTGTCATACTTGCCTTTGACCAAGATGCAGAAGTCAAAACACGACGAAAAGTTGTTCTCGCCCTTTCTCGCTTTGGCCGACTGTTACAAGAGCAAGGGGCTACCGTCAGAATTGCCCAGTGGGACGGAACTGTTGGTAAAGGGGTTGATGATCTGATTGTGACGGCTGGGGCTGAAGCCTTTGAGATCGCAGTCAATCAAGCCCTGTTGCTAGACGAATGGAAGCTCTGGCATGCGCTTGACAATCAGCTCACCCATAGAGCCGCTATTCGCCTCAACGTGCCAGATCTCTCAGCGCTAGACGTTGAATCTATCCCAATTGAAGGCGTTATTGCGATCGCAGCATCCAAAGGCAGCGGCAAGACCAAGCTAATCGCCCAAACAGTTGCAGGTGTAGAACGCTGCTTGGCAGGTGGCCACCGTATTGCCTTAATGCGAAATCTCTGCCAGCGATTGAATCTGGACTATCGGGGCGACTTGGACAAAGTCAAAGGCCAGTTTATCAGTGCTGCTGGCTATACATTGCGAGTCGGTACCTGTGTTGAATCACTACTTACGATCAATCCTGAGCAATTTGCGGGATGTGATCTGGTACTGGATGAGGTTGTGCAGGTGTTGCGATCGCTTCTCACCAGCTCCACCTGCAATAAAGACGGGCGCAGACCCGCCCTGCTAGCCCGGTTCCACCAGCTCATTCAGGTAGCAAAGCGCGTCATTCTAGCCGATGCTGACTTGAACGATGCTGCCATTAACTACATTGCAGAACTCAGAGGCGATCGCCAGAAGCCCTATTTGATTCGCAATGACTACAAATCCACAGGCTATCCAGTACGCTTCATTGAAGCCAAAGACGCCTCGGTGATTACGGCAGAGCTGCTAAAGGACATCCGAGCGGGGCAGCGCCTCTTCATTGCTACCGACAGCAAAGCAGGCTCTAAAAAGCTTGAACGGCTGGTTAGCCAGATTGAAGATTTAGGGCTGCACTGCCTAGTGCTGAACTCTGAAACCAGCGGGGGTGAGGTTGAGCAAGCCTTCATTCAGCAACCTAACGAAAATCTAGAAGGCATTGACGTGGTTATCGCCACACCTTCAATGGCAACGGGGGTTAGCCTTGAAACCGAACATTTCGATAAGGTCTATGGCCTGTTCTGGGGCGTTTCCTCAACTGATGCCGACATCAGCCAAGCCCTTAGCCGCGTGCGCTCACCCTTACCTCGCGTTGTTTGGTGTGCTGAGCAAGGCCGCAACTATAGCCGTCTCTCGCAGAATACCTCTCATTTCTTCCTGAAAAAGGTTCTGAAGGATAAGACTGATACCTCTACTTCTCTCATTCGTTCTAGCCTCCGAGAGGACATCACCGGAGCGATCGCTGCTTACGACTGGCAAAGTGACCCACATCTGAATCTGTGGGCACGATTTGAGGCGGAGCGTAATCGCTCAATGCTACATCTACGGCTAGCGCTGAAGGTGCGGCTACAGTGGGAAGGCAACCAGGTGCAGACGGTGGCAGCTGAGACGAACCAGGCTGCGAAGCTACTACTCAAAGAGGCTAAAGAGGCAATTAAAGCGATGGAAGCAGACGCGATCGCCAGTGCAAATAACCTCACCTACCTAGAATACGAAGCTTTAAAGACCAAAGAAACCCCCACACCTGAAGAACGACTAGCTGCTGTTAAATTTGCGATCGCTGACTTCTACTGCCTTCCCATCGAAGCAGTCACGGCTGAGCTAGTGATAGCTGACAATAACGGCAGACGACGGGGCGAGCTGCTGCAGTTAGAGTCACTGCTTTACCCTGATACCGCAGTCGGTGCGGATGCAGGCAAGCTGGAAAAACAAAGTCAGTGGCAGCAAGGGCTAACCCCCTGGGACATGAGCCACGCTGAACTAAAACGAAAGCTCAGAGCAGTTTTAGGCTTAGCCCAGTTTCTTAAGCCATCCCATGAATGGACACACTATGACCTTAAAGCTTTTGCAGACCAGGCCAGAGCGTTAGCTACCCAAATCAAGCTGGTACTTAACTTCACCATCCAGCCACAGATGAGTCCAATCCAAATTGCTCACCAGCTTCTATCCCAGCTCGGCATCAAGACTGAGTTCTGCTGGAGCCGCAGCGTAGCGGGCTATGAGGGTGAAAAGTTGAGGGTTTATCGGCTCAATGCTGCATACTGCCAAGAGCAGCTAGCAGTGCTGCAGAGACGGGCTGAAAGACGCCATCGCTTAGGGTCAAATCAATCTGGGTCTGTCGGATCGCCCCCAGTGGTATTAATTAAAGATTTACAGGGTGATCCGGTCGAACTGCTGGGTATAGGAGAGTTTTTTCCAGCAGAATCTAAACAGGAACGGGAAAAGCAAGAAGAAGGGACTTTTTTTGCTCAAGAGATGAGTGGTTGACGGCCTAGTTATCTTTCTATTGCAAACGCTTGGCTTGGTTAGTGCCCCAGGCGCGCTCTCCGCATCTAGGCGAGCAGCGTAGCGCTTCTGCTTGGTTCCAGTTTTTGTTTAGCAGGCTGATGGCTGCAAGCGGGAAATTTGTGGAGGCCAATTGCCGTTAGAGTGAAGAGTCTCTTTTGAGCAGTTCTCAATTCTGCCTATGTTCATTTGGTATTCGATGGGATAGCCCCTTCGCTCTAAAGCCGCAAAAGTGATTAGAACTGAATAGCCGCAAGCTCTCAAGTTAAGTGAAGATGCTAAAATCAAGCGCCCGTAGAAAAAGCTAACTATGCCAATTGATCCATACGAGCCTGAGCTAGCTAAACGCAAAACAGCGCTGAGCATTGCAGACAGACAGCTCAAGACCGCAATGAGCGAATTTCAAAACGCCTCTCACAATGCTAGCGCTCGCCCTAATAGCGATGTAAAGCAGCCATTAGAAAAAGTTTTGGTTGCGCTCAAAGACTACGCACAGACAGCCAAAGAGCTGACTGAGTGGATTGATCAAAAGCAGGGGGCAAAACAGCAGTAGAGCGATCGCCCTTCTACCCATAAAAAAAGCCCCAGCCAAAATGACTAGAGCCTTGATGCAGCGATGATTGATACAAGGAGCCGTGCATCAAGCTTGGGTGGCACGAAAGCCCCCGCTGATGAGTCAGAGCAGGGGCTGGGTGGTGCGTAAGTATAAGTGACGTAACGCTAGCCGATGGAACGATTAGAGGGCTTTGTTGTCTAGATGCTCTGAGCGGATCTGGTCGAACTTATCAGAGGACTTCTCCAGGTTGTCGCGGCGCAGTTGGTCAAACTTGGTTTCCTCTTTGTTGTCCAGATGCTCAGAACGTAACTGGTCAAACTTATCAGAAGATTTGTTGTCTAAATGCTCAGAACGAAGCTGGTCGAATTTGTCGGAAGACTTTTCTAAGTTGTCGCGGCGCAGTTGGTCGAACTTGGTTTCCTCTTTGTTATCCAAATGCTCTGAGCGGAGTTGATCAAACTTATCAGAAGACTTGTTATCGAGATGCTCTTGACGCGCTTGGTCGAGGCGGTTGGCTGAGTCTACGCTGATGGCTTGAGCCGGAGAGATAGCAG
>NZ_JBQLZL010000014.1:0-3307 GCF_052168255.1 Almyronema sp.
GGGCGCTAAGATGCTGATGGAGCAATCAGGATATGAAAGCTTTATCAAACTGGTGAAAATCAGCAGAAGTATGAAGGCTTGATGAAGATGAGGCGTTCAGTTGCCTTTTCTCTGATTAGGTGGCCGAGCCAGTGTAGCTAAAGTTATGTTTGAGCCGAAGCTTTTCTAGCCGCCCCTATGCCAAAAATCACCCTCTGCGAACAGCGCCAGTCTACTGTCGATCAGTTTGAGGCAACTCTCCAGTTTGAGGGTGGCAGTAGCTATCCGGTTACTATCACGAATCCTTTCAATCCGCAGCAAGAGGCGGGGCTGGAGTGGTATTTCGAGGGGTGGCTGCGACGACCGTTTTTGAATACGGTGACGGCAGAACAGATTAAAAACAGTATTGCGGTTTATGGAAAAGCCCTGTTCGATCAGGTGTTTGCCGATCGCAAGGCATATGCAACTTATAGCGGACTGCGATCGCGGCTGTCTAGCGTCGAGTTTGTGATTGAGAGCGTTTCGCCTGACTTTCAGGCGCTGCACTGGGAAGCCCTGCAAGATCCGGATCTGCCGCTTCCGCTGGCGCTGGAATGCACGATGGTGCGCAGTCCGCAGCAAGATGTTGCTGTGACGGCGAACCCCAACCCGTCAGCGACGATTAATTTGCTGGTGGTGACGGCCCGCCCCGACGAAGAAAAAGACGTTAACTATCGCACCATTTCGCGGCCATTGATTGAGGCGATTCAGCAGGCCAGAGTGCCGATCAACGTGGAGTTGCTGCGTCCGGGGACTTACAAAGCGCTGGAAAATCACCTGCAGGCCAAAGGCGCAGGCTACTATCACATCGTGCATTTCGATGCCCACGGCGGACTTGCTACCTACGCGCAAATTACCGATCAGCAGCGAGAGTCTGACGCAGTTTTGTTCCAAAATCGCTATGGACGTAGCGCCCTCCAACCTTATACGGGCGTCAAGGCGTTTTTGTTTTTAGAAGGGGAAGCACCAGGACAGGCTGACCCGGTAGAGGCGCAAGAGTTGGCTAAGCTGTTGACGGTTCAGGGCATTTCGGTGTGCCTTTTAAATGCCTGCCAGTCGGCTAAGCAAGTGCGTTTTTCTCAGGCGAATGGGACGGCGGCGGCAGACGAAGTAACGGACGCTGACCCAGCGCTGCCCAGCGGCAGCGTAGAAGGCGAGGCAATCGACGACCGCGAAACTAGCTTGGGCAGCCGTTTGATGGCGGCGGGAGTGCAGATGGTAGTGGCCATGAGCTACTCGGTTAGCGTGACGGCGGCCACTATTTTAATGCGGAAGCTCTACACAGAACTATTTGCCCAGCGCCCCCTGGTAGAGGCAATTCGGCTGGGGCGGCGGGAGCTGTATAACGATAAAACCCGTCAGGGCTGGTTTAACCTGACGGTAGATTTGGAGGACTGGCTGTTACCAGTGGTGTATGGCAATCCGTCGCTGCAGTTTGAGCTACAAGAGATGACGGCGCGGCAAAAGGCAGCTCATTATCAGGTCAAGGCCAGTCGCTATCGCTTTGCTGCCCCCACCTACGGCTTTGTGGGGCGAGATTTAGAAATTCTTAAGCTAGAAAAGTCGCTGCTGCGGCACAATGTGCTGCTGCTGCGGGGTATGGGCGGTACGGGCAAAACCACGCTGCTGAACTACTTGCGGGAATGGTGGCAGACGACCCAGTTTGCCAAAGATGTGTTCTATTTTGGCTATGACGAAAAGGCGCACACGCTGGAGCAAATTGTGCATGAGGTGGGCCAGCGGGTGTATGACGAGTTTGAGTGGGTGGCTGTGCAGCCGCTGAGCCTAGAAGCCAAGGCGGAGATGCTAGCGGAGACGCTGCGCAGCGAACCTTATGGGCTGATGCTGGACAATTTAGAGTCGGTGACGGGGCAGGCGCTGGCGATTCAGCATACGCTGCCAGTAGCAGAGCAGGAAAAGCTGCAAGCCTTTTTGCAGAAGCTGGTGGGGGGCAAAACCAAGGTGGTGCTGGGTTCGCGCAGCGGGGAAGACTGGCTGGCAGGGGTTTACCGCGACAACCGCTATGCCTTACAGGGGCTAGATCCGCAAGCGCGGACGGAGTTGGCAGAAAAGATTTTAGAGCGGCATGTGGGCAACCGGGAGCGGCTGGCAAATCTGCGAGCAGACAAGGACTTTGAGCGGCTGATGAAGCTGCTAGCGGGCTATCCGCTGGCGATGGAGGTGGTGCTGGCAAATTTGGCGCGGCAAAGCCCGACGGAGATTTTGGCGGCGCTGGATGCGGCAGATGTGCAGCTTGATAGCGGCAGCGAAGACAGAACGCAGAGCATTTTGAAATGTGTGGAATATTCCCACAGCAATTTGTCGCCAGAAGCGCAAAAGCTGCTGCTGTGTTTGGCTCCGTTTAAGGGATTTATTGATCGGGCGGATCTAGAAAACTATGCCAAACAGCTTCAACAATTAGAGCCATTTCAAGCTTATCCGTTTGAGCAGTTTGATCCAGCCGTTCAGGAAGCAATTAACTGGGGTTTGCTATCGCCCATGAGTGACGAGATGCCCCACTTGCTCACCATTCAACCCGTCTTCCCTTACTTCTTAAAAACTAAGCTAGCAGAATTAGACAATGCCACCCGCACGGCGCTGGAAACCGGATTTAAGCAGCACTATCAGGCACTCGCAGGGCAGTATCAGCAATTAATGCAGTCCAAAAATCCACAAGAGAAGCAGTCGGGCTTGTTCTTTACTCGCTTGGAGTATGAAAACCTTTACTCTGCGCTGCAAACTTGCATGGAGAGACAAGAAAATCTAAGCGTCTTTTTCTGTCTTGAACTTTTTCTAAGATCATCAAACGAAAAATCTTCAAGACACAAGCTCATTAACTTGGTTTGCCGGCAAACTGACAACTATCCAAAAGAATTTATTAAAGGTAATGAGGGGCATCAAGTGATGGGTAGTTTTGATATGCTGGCCTTATCTTACCTTCACCTAGGTGACTATAATTCTGCGCAAGAAACCTATGAGAAAGAGCTAGGTATTCTGGCACAACTAACCTGCTATAACCAACGTCAAGCTGGTCTTAGTAGAGCCAGAATATATCACCAGATGGGCAGAGTGGCCGAAGAGCAGCGAAACTACCCTCAGGCGCAGCAGTACTATCAACAGGCCTTAGACCTCTTTATCGAGTTTGGCGATCGCTATGAGCAAGCGGGCACCTATCACCAGATGGGCAGCGTGGCCGAAGAGCAGCGAAACTACCCTCAGGCGCAGCAGTACTATCAACAGGCCTTAGACCTCTTTATCGAGTTTGGCGATCGCTATAGTCAGGCCCGCA
>NZ_JBQLZL010000014.1:3407-66676 GCF_052168255.1 Almyronema sp.
CAGATGGGCATCGTGGCCCAGGAGCAGCGAAACTACCCTCAGGCGCAGCAGTACTTGCAACAGGCCTTAGACATCTATATCGAGTTTGGCGATCGCTATAGTCAGGCTAGCACTTACTATCAGCTTGGCAAGGTTGCTCAAGAGACAAACGATGTTGAGAATGCCAAAGCCTACTTTCTAGAAGACTTAAGCATCACGGTTGAATTCAACGATGAACACGGGTTGGGCATTTCATTGCGCAATCTTGCCCGTTTTCACCAAACCACGCAAGATCCAGCCCTGCTCACCGCCGCTGCCCAAATCCTCAGCACCCCCCCAAACCAGCTAAAGCAGCTTTTTGAAACACTGGCCGAGTCTTAGCCAAGCTAGAACCTTCTACTAAGCTTCCGGCGGCGCTGGCTCCGTATAGCGGCAAAAAATATCCAGCCCCACCTTAGACACATACAGCACAATCAGCGCCGCCAGCGACGGACTAAGCGTAAACGGCAGCGCCACCTGCTCCACCAGGTAAATAATCGCCCCCGTCAAAAAAGTAGCCTGCTGCGGCTTTTCCACATAGGCCCGAATACGCCCGCGAAAGCCCTCATCACTGCACAACTCCTGCCGCAGCACATCCCGCGTTACCTGCCACAGCGACGGCTTACCAAACTCAGCCGGAGCGCCATAAGTCTCCACCAGCAGATCATCTAGCGCCGCCTCAAGCTGCCCCTGATGCTCAATTAGCCTGTTTACCCCCCGTTGCGCTGGGGCATAAGCTTGTAGTTGGGTTTGAATATGAGCCAGTTCAGCCGTTGTTAGTTTCATAAGGCCGCTAGCACCTTAAGTATCCTTTCGTCTTAAATTTATCTCAAGTCTGGTAGCGAAGCCATATTACAGACAGATGAATAGAATTCGCAGAGTAGAAATGCTCCTTTCAGAAGCAATAGAAGGGGTTTGTTCAACCCTAGCGACTACCGCTATCATTGCCAAACCCTAGAGAGAACATGTTTAGATCCCCCTAAATCCCCCTTAAAAAGAGAGACTTCCAAGCCAATTCCCCCCTTTTTAAGGGTGGCTAGGGGGGATCGATGAGTGCCTAAAATCACAACCCTTGGCTGAGGCGATCTAAAAGGATGTTTGAAAAGATATCTGCTGCGTAGCAAAACGGTTTAGATCCCCCTAAATCCCCCTTTTTAAGGGGGACTTCCGAGCCAAATCTCCCCCTTTTTAAGGGTGGCTAAGGGGGATCGATGAGTGCCTAAAATCACAACCCTTGACTTTTCAAACACCCTCTAAAGAGCGAGGCTGAACCAGCGATTGAATCAGGCGAATTAGCTGCTGAACATCGATGGGTTTGGCTAGATGAGCCTGAAACCCGGCTGCTAGAATCTGGCTTTGGTCTACGGCTCTGCTGTGGGCAGTTAGCGCGATCGCAGGCGTTTTGTGATCATTATGAGCTTCTAGCTCTCGAACTTTGCCAATTAACGAATAACCATCTTCTCCAGGCATACTGATGTCGCTAATTAAAACCTGGGGCGGGTTAGCTGTAAAAGCTTTTAACCCCTCTTCGGCGTTGGCGACGGTTTGAACATTAGCGCCATATTGCTGCAAGATAGCTTTGTAAAGCTTGCGGGTATCGGCGACATCTTCAACGACTAAAATTTTGAGATGGTTAAGTTCATAAGGTTTGGGGGGTTTGGCTAGCAGCGAAGATCTGATTTCTGGCGTTGGCTCTAGCTGTCCTTCAATTTGAATTGTCGGTATTTCTACCGTAAAGGTTGCCCCTTTGCCCAACCCTGCACTCGCCGCGCTGACATGGCCGTCGTGCGCTTCCGTAATGTAATGTACAATCGCCAACCCCAGCCCTAACCCCCGCTGCGATCGCGTGGTTGAGCTATCAGCCTGCCGAAACCGTTCAAAAATATGCGGCAAAACGTCTGGGGCAATCCCCTGACCAGTGTCAGTGACGCGAATTTGCACGCGATCGCCCCCTGGATGCAAGCTAATCTGTACCTGCCCGTCTTCTGGGGTAAATTTGATCGCGTTCGACAGCAAATTAAGCAACACTTGCTGCAAGCGATCGGAATCGCCTAAGATCGCCCCTTCAAAAGGGGCAAAGTCAGTTTTGAGCTGAATTTTTTTCTCGCTGGCTTGGGGCTGCACCGTTTCTACTGTCGCTCGAATGACGGCGACCAGATCAGCTGTCTTCAACAACGTCAAGTTGAGCTGCATTTGGTCGCGGACAATGCGCGAGACGTCTAAGATATCTTCGACAAGCTGAGAGAGCGATCGCGTATTGCGCTGAATTGTTTCTAGCCCGCGCTCAAACGTGTTGTCATCTAAACGGCGCATAGAAAGCAGTTGCACCCAGCCTTGAATAGCGTTGAGAGGCGTTCGCAATTCGTGGGAGAGCGTAGCAATAAACTCATCTTTGAGGCGATTAGCGGCTTCGGCTTCGGCGCGGGCAGACTGTTCTCGGTAAATAAGCTGTTCCCGTTCGGCCTCGGTTTGCTTGCGTTCGCTGACATCGCGCCAGGTGACTACCAGACCATCGCGCAGTTTAGCCGCCCGCACGTCAATCGCCACCGGAGTTGCCTCCTCCACTGATGACAGCAAATACTCTTGATTGAGCGCTTGCCCCGTTTCTAGCACCTGGCACAAATCTGCAAACAAAGGTGTCTCATGCACAAAGGGCATGGCTTGCTTCAGGGGTTGATTGATCAACTGCTCTAAATGCGTTTTGAGATACTGACAAGCTGCCTGGTTGACGTACTCAATCTGAAAGTCTGTCACCTGGCGATTGGGGTTGCGCTGAGTTAAATAAATACCAAAGCAATCCACCATGGTTTCCACAGAAGTGCGAAACCGTTCTTCGCTTTCTCGCAAAGCTTGTTCCGCCCGTAAACGTTCAGCCCTATTTTCGGTTTCTCGTAAGGCGCGACGGGTGGCCGGGAGCAGCCGATCTAGTCGTTGCTTGAGGACGTAGTCGGTAGCCCCTTTTTGCAGGGCTTCGATCGCTTGTTCTTCCCCTAACACACCCGAAACCAAGATAAAGGGAACAAAGGGGTGAGTTTGTTTGGCGATGGTAAGCGCCGCTAAACCGTCAAAACCGGGTAAGGCATAGTCTGCCAAAATTAGCTCAAATGTTTGAGTTTGCAGCGCTTGCACAAAGTCGGCTTGGGTGACGACATTGACAAACTGGCAGCGTAACTCTTCACTATTGAGCATTTGTTGCATTAGCTCTAGATCTCGGACGTCGTCTTCTAGTACTAAAACCTGCAGCATTGTCAAATCTGTGAGTTGGGTCAGCAAGGCGACCCAATCAGTGTGTGTATTTTTTCTCTTTCATGAAGAAGTATGTGGGCAGGCTGCTTAAAATGCATCCACCAATAGCTGCATCGCTGAGATAGATTTCGCCAAACTAACGATGGGTTGCTGCTGCAAAGTTACTCGAAGTCAGCCCTATCTTCAGACCGAGGCAGGGCAAAGTAAAAAGTCGCCCCAGCATTGATAACGCCTTCAAACCAAACGCGGCCACCGTGGCGATGAATAATCCGTCTAACGTTGGCTAAACCAATGCCTGTGCCTTCAAATTCGCTCTGGCTATGACCGCGCTGAAAAATCCCAAACAGGCGATCGCTATAGCTCATATCCAAACCGATGCCGTTGTCTTTGACCCAAAAAATAGTTTCTTCAGCTGGCTCCTCAGCCCCAATCGTAATTTCGGCGATGGCCTCTAGCCGGGTAAACTTGACGGCATTTTCAATCAGGTTTTGAAAGACGGTACGCAGCAAATTAGCATCTGCCCACACGATTGGCAGAGGCTGCACCACCCAGCGAATGGAGCGATCGCCCGTTTCGGTTTTCAGGCGCTCAATAATTGCACCGACTAGCTGATTGGTATCTACCGGGCTAAATTCCAGCTTGACTTTGCCCGTACGCGAAAAAGCCAGCAAATCTTCTATCATTTCGCCCGTTTCGACCGACAGACTCGAAATCACCTCCAAATAATGCTGGGCGGTTTCGTCTTCGTGTAAAACGTTTTGCAAATGGTCGCTTAGCAGTCTGGCAAAGCCGTTAATTTGGCGAATAGGCGATCGCAGATCATGCGAAACCGAGTAGGCAAATAGCTCTAATTCTTGATTGGTGGCTTTAAGCTGATTGGTTCGTTCGGTAACCTGGCTTTCTAAACGCTGGTTAAGTTGCTGTAAGGCTAGTTCGGCCTGCTTTTGGGCGGTAATATCTTCGACGAGTCCTTCAATGATGGCTTCACCTTTGTCAGGCGATCGCGTTTCGCGCACCCGTAGCCATTTGAGGTCAGCCCCCTGGGTTTGAATTTGCACTTCTCGCTTTTGGGGCAAGGCCGCCGCGATATCAAGCCGTGGCTGTAGCTGATGATGAATGCCTTGCTGAGCCGCTTCAGCAGAGCTAAGCCCCAAAAGCGTCAGCAAAGCCTGATTTACCTCAAGCAGATGACCTTGCCTGTCTAGCTCAAATAATCCGACGTTTAAACGATTAAGCAACGACTGTAATCGCGTTTCTAGCGCGGTCGCTCGCAACCGGGTTTGCATCTGCTCCCACACCAGTCGTACAGAAGCCGAAAGGCGAACAAAATGCTGCGGCGACTTGACGACATAGTCATCTAAACCCGCTTTCATGGCGGCTACAGCGGTTTCTTGCGTGCCTGTATTGGTAAACATAATCACCGGGCAGTTAGCATTAGCTGCCTTCACAGCTTTGAGCACCTCTAGCCCGGTCATCCACTGGAGCTGATAATCAGTAATTACCAGGTCAAACGGATAGGTTTGTAAGGCTTGCTTAAGTCCAGCCTGATCAATAATTTCGTTAATTTCTAAGTCTACAAATTCTCGCTTTAGTTCTCGTTTAACCAGTAAGCGATCGTTCGGATTATCATCTACTAATAAAATTCGACATAGCGGTTTCATCAATAAAATTGCATCCTAAAGTAGGCAAACGTAGAGTCTAGTGGCTTCACACTAAGCCACCTCAATAGAGGGATACTTATTAAATCTGATCCAATAATCATTAATAGCGCTAACCATTGAAATCAGCGCATCAAAAGCGACAGGTTTGACCAGGTAAGAGTTGACCCCCGCCTCGTAAGCTTGATCAACATCTACATGCTGATTAGAAGACGTCAATACCACAACCGGAATACGTTTAATCACGGGCTGCTGCCGCATCCAGGCTAAAACTTCTAAACCTGAGCGTTTAGGCAGCTTTAAATCTAAAATCACCAAACCCGGTATTGGATACTGCAATCTGTCAGCATAGGCGTTTTCTCCTCTAAGATACTGAACAGCGGCATCTCCATCTTTGGCGGTATAAATAGCATTGTTGAGGTTAGCCAGTCGAAAGGCTCTTTTGATCAGAAAAATGTCATTTGCATCATCCTCAATTAACAGGATGTCGTATTTTTCTATAGTCATTACTGCTGGATGGGGGAATTAGTTAGCTGACTAAATGGCTTTAATTTTTGTAGCTGATTGAAGCGCCTCTAGCCTATCTAAAAAATTTGCTGACAAGCTTTAGCGTAATTTAGCTTAGCAACTTTGACAGTTGGTCAACGCCAAACATCAATCGTCGGCTAGGGCTGATCTAGACTGGGAAAACTGAACCCTCAATTTAGGGTTAGATAGGGCTGTAGCCCCTAGCGTTGAGACCCTGCAATTGCAGAAAGCCGCTAGCAGAAAATTTGCCATTCTGCCTTCTGGTTTTAGACTTCTGCCTTGAGCTATCACAGCTATGGGAGTAAGCCAGTCACTCAAATAACCTTAGTCCCCTTGCCTCCTCAGTGAGGCTCTTTGCTGATTGTTTTAATCATATCAGCTAGAGAAATTTTCAGTGAGCTAGGGGTAGCTCCAGCCAAAAGCGACTGCCCTGCCCTAGCTGAGACTCCAGCCCAACCTGACCTTGAAGCCGCTCTACTCCCCGCTTGACGATCGCTAAGCCAATACCTGTACCGGGATAACTTTCGACCCCATGCAGTCGCTCAAAGGGGCTAAAGATTCGGGTCTGGTGCTGCAAGGCAATGCCAATGCCATTGTCTGAGATCCAAAGTCGGCAGCGATCGCCGTAGGATTCTCCCCAAACCTGAACAACTGGGTTAACGTCGGGGGCTACAAACTTAATGGCATTACTCAGCAGGTTAGCCAAAACCTGCACCAAAATGCGGTAGCTGCCAAGAACTGACGGAAACGGCTTTTTAAGCACCAGATGGGTTTGGGTGGTTTGCAGGTCTGCCGCTAACAGTTGGGTCACCTCTTCTACAATTTGATTCAAGTCAATCGGTTGCAGACAAATATCAGTGCGGCCTAAACGGCTGTAGGTCAGTAAATCTTGAATTAATTGATCTAGAGAGGCGGCGGCCTGCTCAATGCGGGTGACGTATTCTTTCCCTAAGCTGTCGAGCTGCTCGTGGTTATCTTCTAATAGAGCCTGAGAAAATCCTTGCATGGCTCTTAGGGGAGCGCGTAGATCATGAGACACGCTGTAGGTAAAGGCTTGCAGTTCTTGGTTGAGTTCTTCTAGCTGTTGGGTGCGTAGCGAGACGCGCTCTTCTAGGCTGACGTTGAGCTGCTGAATTTTCTTTTCGTTGTGGTGTCGTTCTAAGGCACTAGCCAGCACATTGGCTACGGTTTGAACAAAGTTGATGTCGTCTTGGGTAAAGGTGCGAGGCTGAGTAGTGTGGACGCCCAAAACGCCAAAAGGTCGATGCGCAACCCCTTCAATCAGGACGCTGATGCCGCTAATAACGTGGTGATTGATCAGCAGGTCAGATCCCGTAAAGCGGGTTTCGTGGCGGAGGTCTTGAACGACGACAGGCTGTTTTACGCTTAGGGTGTAGCCTGCTTGAGAGTTGCGATTGGCGCTAAGGGTAGCTTGGCCGATCAAGCCCGCCCGCCAGCCCACCCCTGCCCGTAACCGTAAGCGATCGCCCTCTGGCAGCAATTCTGAAACTTTGACAAAGTCTATTTCTAGGCTCTGAGCCAGCAACTGAGTGGTTTGATCAAACAGGTTGTCTAGGTCGGATTTGATCAGGGCTTGCTGGCTAAGCTGGGCGATCGCGGCTTGTTGTTTTAAGCGTTTGGTTAGCGCCGTTTCGGCCTGTTTGCGCTCAGTCACGTCAGAAGCCATTGAAATAACGACGCGCCGACCATCTGCTAGGCGATTCAGCGGCGCTGAACTAAACTCCCAAATGCGAAACTCACCGTTTTTAATCTGAACTTTGTATTCGCCTTCATCAACGCGCTGCGCTAGCCCAAAAAGTTTGCTGATATCGAGCCGAACTTGCTGACTGCGATCGCGATAGGCTAGCTGTACCCAATGCTGAATGGTAGGAAGGTCTGCAAACGTGTAGCCAGTAATTTCGGTTAAGGCGTTGCTAATTTGCAAAATTTCGCCATCTTCAGCGTGAATCATAATCGGAAAGGGCGCATTCACCACTGCCCGCCGAAAGCTGGCTTCGCTTTCTTTTAGCTCGGTTTCGATCTGTTTGCGATCGCTGATATCGGTCACCATGGCGATCGCCCCTTCAAACTGCCCCGTTGCGCTCATAATTGGGCTAGCCGACATCAAGCTCCACAAATCCGATCCATCTTGCCGAACCCAGCGAAAATCATACTGTTCGCGCAACCCTTGCTGGCGGTTAATCAGGTGCGGTTGAGCAGCGGCGCGGCCAGCCGCATCCATAAAGTCAGCAATGGGACGACCAAGCATTTCTTTCACCGGGTAGCCCAGCATTTCGGCCATCCGCTGATTAACGTAAGTTGTTTTTTGGTGGCGATCGATCGCCCAAACACCTTCGTTGGCAATGTCTAAAAAGCGGTTATATTCTCCTTGGCTAACTCTGAGTTTTTGCTGAGCCTGATCAGCTTGGTGTTTGAGGGAATGGATCAGGTGACTACCCGCGACCCCTTCTAACACAAAAACAGCAGTTGACAGGCTAGCTAAGGGCGGAAAAATGAGCCAGCTCAAAGGCCACCAAATTTGCAGCCCACTTAAGCCCAGCGTTAAGCCGAGGCTCAGCAAACCAGTCTGGCGATCGCCATACCAGCTACTCACCAGGATGGCGGCTAAAAACAACAAAAAAGGACGATCAAACGTCGCTAACTGACTAAGCCCATAGCTCAGGAGCAAACCGATTAAGACTGAGCCTGCGGCGATCGCGTAGCGACGCAGTTGAGAATTCGCCTGTCTTAGCATAAAGAGCTTCCATCCAGCTCAGTTGCCTTTATCCTAACGTCCTCCGGCGGCGCATCCTTCAGCCTGTTTAATTTTTTTGAATTCAGCTATGACTGAGTTAACTGCTGATTATTTTGTAACGTCGTCTGCAAGTCGAGTAGCTGATCAAGCTGCGATTGCAGATCAGCCTGCTGCCGTTTAGCCGCAACTTTGCGGTGCAAGGCCGCTCTGGCTAAATCGTCTCGACCTTGTTTAACCGCTAGTTGAGCAACCCGGTGCCAGGTTTCGATCTCACGCTGGGCTTGCTGAGACTGAGGCGCAATGGTTTGTTGGGCGATCGCAATATTGCCTAAAGCCGACTGGATCAGTTCTAAAGAAGTTTTAGAGGCGTTGCCTTGAGCCACTTGATTGATCGTTTGCCGCAGTTCAGGCGTCTTAAAGCGATCGAGATGCCAGCCAAAGTTGGTCAGTTGAGCACTTTCGCTACGTCCGGTTTTGCACCAGGTCGCAAAATGCTCACAGTTATTGGTCAAAAGGTCGTAGCGGCGCTCACCCAGCCGACTTTCAGCCCGCTCAATAACCACATCTGGAATAAACGCCACAGGCTGATGCCGGGTAAAGACAGCCGTACCCTGAGCAAACGCCCGGTAGTCGGTGCGGCTGATCACCGCTTCTTGCAATTTGCGGTAATGAATCACCGTCCCGTCACCGCAGTCAATGCCGTGATGTTCATAAACCCCAGCCAGCCCCATCAGTTGCCGCATTGCATAGATCTGGTCGCCCCTGGCCATAGTGGATGTTTATGAACGTGAGGGATAATTTTTAGCCGAATAAGGTAAACCAGAAACCACGCTAGAGGAGGAAGCGCTCTCATCGGCAAGTTTTCCAGGCTTGCCCAGCGTATCTTCACTGGGATGGGTTGCAGGCGGCACCTGCTCGGCGGCTGGGGGCGATGCGGCTCGATTGAACAAATTAGACTTAATCACTTCATGGCCGTCAGCCCCGACCCGAATCTGAATATTAGGGCCAGAACGAGCCAAGCGAATGACAATCCCATCTTCAACGGGCACCTGGGTAATGCGCTTACCTTCTAAGTAAGTACCGTTAGTTCCCAAGCTGGTAATTTCCCAGCCTTTATCAGTGCGCCTTAGCTCAACGTGATGACGCGAAACCACAGCACTATAGAGAATCACGTCGTTATCCGTAGAGCGACCAATTCGAACCACTGATTCTTTTTCAAAAGTCCAGTGCTGTAAGGGATTTTTATTGAGAGGGTGTAGTAAAGACAGCGTAATCACATTACTCAAGCATCGAATTAGGGATATCAGCGAATGGTAATCGGGCTACGGCAAACTATGAAGCTTGGAAAATGAAGGATACCTTATCGCCTTTTCCTAAAGCAATGCGATCGCCTGGACGCAGCCGATGTCGATTGCCATAGGGTAGGGGCATGTTATTGACGTAGGTACCGTTGGAGCTGCCTACATCCTCAATATAGTAGATGTCTCCTTCGACGCGAATGTTTGCATGAACGCGAGAAACAATTTCTGAATCGGGGAATCCAGAAACATCAATATCAGGCGGCACCCGATCGTTGGGCTTACCAATCCGAATTAACGAAAGCGTCGGCGGCAGTTCAAGCGCTGTATCGGTTTGAATATGCAGCAGCCGAGTTTGCGAAACCTGTAGGCGAGTAGACTTTTCGCTGCTTGGACTGGCGGCATTAGCAATTGCAGCCCCGTCAGGTGGGCTAGACGGCTCGGCCGCTTCGACCGTGGCCGCAGCGGTAACGTTAGCGGTAGCGGAGGGATCAACGGTAATAGGATCCAGCGAAATCAGCGGATCGGGGGGATCGAGCTGAGGAATCTCAACCGGGTCAGGACTGGCTTGAGCTGACGCTGGCGATGTGGCGGCTCTCAAGTCAAAGCCACACTGACCACAAAAGCTAGCATCAGATTGAACAGTAGCGCCGCAGCTCGGACAAGCCATCATACTCGGTAAGGGAGTATAGCAAGCCTCACACTGAACCGCCCCATCAGGGTTTTGGTGACTGCAGTTCGGACAGACAATCATGGGTTATTTCCTTCAGCTGCAACCAGGGGAAATCAATTAAGTAGCAAGAGTTGATTAAACCCTACTGGAAATTTTAATACTCCTCGGTTCTATCAACGAATGCAAAAACAATGGTTAACCCGTAAGAAGACTTAAATTAGCGCCAGCAGCAGTATCTAACAACCACCATAACTCTCCGTGGGGTTGAATGAGTCGAGCCGGATAAGCGCTGTCTTCTGCTTCAGCAGCAAAAACATGGGCTAGGGCAGTTTGTTTGTTAGCCCCTGAGACAATAAAGATGACTGAATTGGCCTGGTTAATCAGCGGTACGGTGAGGGTCAGTCGTGGCTCACCTGATTTATTACCGACTGTAACCCAGCGATCGCGTACCTGCAGCGCCTCGGTCTGGGGAAACAGAGAAGCCGTATGAGCATCATCCCCTAACCCCAGCAGCACCATATCAAGACGGGGGATCTCACTACCGGAAACTTGAAAAAAGGCTTTTAGCGTTTGTTCGTAGCTTTCAGCGGCGGCGCTAGGACTAGCCGCGCCCGTTGGCATAGGAAAAATATTTTCAGCCGGAATCGGTACTTGGTCTAGCCAAACCGACCGAGCCATGCCCTCGTTGCTATCGGGGTGGTCGCTAGGAACGTAGCGTTCATCGCCCCAAAAAATAAATAGCTGCTCCCACGGCAAACTTTGCTGAGCGATCGCCGCATAAATAGGTTTGGGCGTGCTGCCGCCTGCTAGGGCGAGCGTACAGCGACCTTGCTGAGCGATCGCATTTTGAATCTTTTCGACAATAAGAGCCTGCGATCGCTCAATCAACTGAGCCTTATCGGGCAAAACTTCTATAGTTGGCTGCATTGCATCTATCGGGGGCTAACTGCACACTGAACGGTTTCAGCTTTTACTATGGCTGTTAATCCTCAATCTGTCGAATTGTGAACTCAGCAACCCCTATCGCTAGCCGATGAAAAACCACCCCGACCAACACCCTTGCCAACATCTGCCTAAACCACCAGAACCGAACCCAAGAGCGTTTATACTTTAGGCATTCCTGCATCTAAACGGGTTTTTGGTGGGGTCAACCCGCAACTGCCTGACGACGGTGAAGGGCATATACCCAACATTGCCTGCTGCGGCTGGATATTTTTATCAAAAAATGTGCAGTTTTTTACAAATCACACGGCAGAATAGTCTACTGAGGCATTTTGCGAGTTTTTTATGAGTTCTGCAAACACAACGGGTAAAGCCGTGGCATCCCCACTGGCTGCAATTTCCTTGAAGCTTGTCGGTGCAATCACCATCATTGCAGCGTTAATTGATTTTTTAATTCTAATTATTCCGCCCAACTTTCTAGATGCCCAATGGCAGCTAGCAACGACGACCCAACTCGTCGATCGCGGCATTGTTCCGCTGGTGGGTATTGCTTTGGTTTTGACAGGTGCCTGGATCGACAGCAACGTCGGTGTGCTTAGCCGTAGCCGCAGCTTGCTAGTAGACGCTCGATTCTGGGTCTGTTTGCTATCAAGCTTTCTAGGGCTACTCTTTGTCGTCCTGACGGTACTGCACCCTAACAACGTGCGTCTTACCAGCAGGCAGGCGCTAGAGCGAGTCGATACTGAAGTCGGGCAAGTCACCAGCCAGATAGAGCAGCGATTTGACCAGCAGCGAACTCAACTTGGCTCGCTCTTGCAAAATGAAGATCAGCTACAGCAGGCGGTTGAACAAGGCCAACTCACTCAAGAGCAACTCGCCTTTGTCGAGCAGTTCCGCAACGATCCCGCAGCTCTAGACGATTTCTTAGAACAGCAGCTGGGTCAGGCTAGACAACAAGCGCAAACTCAAATTGGTAGCCGTCGCCAAGAAGCAGAGCAGCAAATTCGCCGGGAAGCGCTAAAATCTGGCTTTAGAGTCGCCACCAGTAGCCTACTGTTAGCCATCGGCTACACCGTTATTGGCTGGTTAGGGTTGCGTCGGCTTTTGGCCATGAGCCGCACTGCCTAAGCGTCATTAGCCCAGTCTATTAGCTCAATGCCTTCATCATCGCCTGTTGAGCCACGCTCTGATAAACGCCCCGCAGATAAGCCATAACCGCTTGAGCTTCACCCGCTGGCAGTGGAATGGTTCCTAAGTTCTCTAAAACGGTGCTTTCTGCGGGGGTAATCACCACCATTGAAGGATCCAGCGGCTGGTTGTACTGCCAAAACTGATCAAGCTCAAGGGGTTGGGCGTCAGGAACCGCCATTTTTTGCCTATCGTCGTGGGCAGGAGTTTCGGCAGAAACCTCTGTCGCTGTTTGCCGCCGCCGTTGCCGCAGAGCTTCCAAAATTTGGGCTTTGGTTCGTCCACGGAGCTGAAAAATGACAAAAGGATCTTCCCGAAAGAAATCCCCTAGCTGGTAATAAACAGCGGCAATATGCTTACACGGATTTTTGGGATCAGGACAGCTACAGCGAGAATGAACGTCTGACAGCGAGAAAGGAAAGAGATTAAGCCCGTTAGCCGTAAAGACTGCTTCAATGTTAAGCGGCATTTCTCCCGCTAACAACTGAGCCGAGAAAATAGCTTTTTCCGCCAGGGTATCGACTACGTAGTTCCAATCTTCTTCAGTAAAGGGATCAATCCAGATGGAGAGATCGTAAGGTTCTGGGGCGGTTCCCTGTACTTTGGCAGAAACCTTGGCTCCGGCAAAGTCGAGGCTTAAAATGTGGCCTTCTCTGGCGTAGCGGCGACCCCGCTCCAGCCGCTTTTTGAAGCGGTAAGAATTGAGCAAGTCTACCCACTGCTGCACCCACCAGGCTTCTTCTTCCATGTTGTAGTCAGCAGCTTGGGTCGGTTGGTAGCTAGTCATGGTGATTCGTTTGGTAGCAATCTATTGAATCGATCATCTTTTGGGGTAGGGCTGATTGGGCAGTCCATTTTGCCTTGCAGGGGAGTGAATGGCCAATGGCTCAACGGTTCCTACCTTTTCTGGCGTGCTGCTGCTCGATACGGTTGGTTAAGTCGCTGGTGGGTTTGCCCAGAGAGCGGCTGAAGCACCAAACGCCCGCTGTTGTGTTTAGGCTGTTCCGCTGAACGCCTCTCTGCCGCTGTTTTAGTGGCCGTCTGGCATCTGGCTCATTTTTTCCAAGTCTAAGACTTGAGCCAGTGCTTCTGGATCCATCAAACCCTGCTCAGTCACAATTTGCCGCAGGGATTTGCCAGTTTCCAGCGATTCTTTGGCGATCGCGGCGGCCTTCAAATAGCCAATGTGCGGATTGAGGGCAGTAACCAGTGCTAGGCTGCCTTCGGCATAGTCATAGCAGCGATCGCGATTGGCCTGAATGCCCTTTAGGCAGCGCTGCGTCAGTGCTGCCAGCGTATTGCCCAAAATCTCAATACTATGGATGAGATTGTAAGCAATCAGCGGCATCATCACGTTGAGTTCGAGCTGACCCGCTTGAGCCGCCAGGGCAATAGCGCTGTCGTAACCCATTACCTGAAAGCAAACCATAGAGGTCATTTCAGCCATCACCGGGTTGTACTTTCCTGGCATAATCGAAGATCCAGGTTGCACAGGCGGAAGCTGAATTTCTTTAAACCCAGTTTTGGGGCCAGAATCTAGCAGCCGCAGGTCATGAGAGAGTTTGACACAGTCTTGGGCTAAATTGCGCAGCGCCCCAGAAACAGCAACAAAAGGAGCCATACTTTGCATCGCCGCCATTAAGTGGGGTGCCGAACGCAGGGGTTGGTCGATTAAGGCTGCCAGAATTTGCGCCACCCGATGGCGGTAGTCTGGATGGGTGTTGAGTCCGGTTCCGGCGGCGCTACCTCCTAAGCCTAGTAGGGTGAGATCGCCAGAAGCAGTTTCAATCCGGATCAGGTGTTCTGATAAGATCTGCGCCCAAGCTCTGAAGTTTTCCCCTAAGCGAACGGGGACGGCGTCTTGCAAGTGAGTCCGACCCGAGCGCACGACTGTTTTGAAGGTTTCTGCCTGGTTATCAAGGGCGGCGATCGCGTTCGATAAAGCTGGATAAAGACTGCGCTCTAACGCCAGCAGACCACCAATCCGAATAGCAGTAGGAATAACGTCATTGGTTGACTGACCATAATTGACGTGGTCATTAGGGCTGATACGGCTATAATCACCCTTGCTAGCACCCAAAATTTCTAAAGCACGATTAGCCAGCACCTCATTGACGTTCATGTGATGAGACGTGCCTGCCCCAGCCTGGTAAACATCTACGACAAACTGATCGCGGAACCGACCTGCCAAAATTTCGTCAGCAGCTTTAACGATTGCATGACTAATATCCTCAGGTAGGCATCCCAGTTCTCGATTGGCGATCGCAGTAGCTTTTTTAACCAGGACGCAGGCATCTACATAGGTTGCTAAAGGTCGCAAGCCGCTGATAGGAAAATTTTCGACAGCTCGCAGGGTTTGAATGCCGTAATAGGCGCTGGCGGGAATTTGACGTTCCCCCATTGAATCTTTTTCAACCCGATACGCTGCCGAATCACTGGTCATAGATAAAATTGCTAGATATTAACGAGATCTCACTCTCTAGGTTAAGCGATAATCAGTGCTCTCAAGCATAGGGTTCTTATTGCTTATGCGTAGTATTTGGGTACGCTAAACCCTGAGAGAGTACGTAAACAGCGACTCAGAAACCTTAAGTATCTGTGGCAACAGTTACCCGGTGTATATCTCCTCCGATAGTCAAAACTTAGATTCGGCAACCTGGTACGGTCAAGGCAACGCTCTGTATGATGTGGGTTGCTACGAGGCGGCCATTGCTAAATTTGATAAAGTTCTCAGCGAAGATCCACGCAACTGGGAAGCGTGGCTGCGTCGAGGCTATGCCCTGCAAGAACTCAAAGCCTATAGTCTGGCGATCGAGAGCTTTCAATCTGCGCTGCAAATTCAGCCTAAAAATTCACTGGCTTGGCACGGCTTAGGCGTCGCTCAGGCAAAGCTAGGTGATTATGAAGCCGCCCTAGACAGTTTTAATCAGGCGCTCAGGTTTGATCCGGAGGATGCCAAAGCCTGGTACAACCACGGCAATGCTCTGATTCGGCTAAACCGTTACCGAGAGGCGATTAGCAGTTTCGATCGCGCCCTTGATCTCAAGCCCGAAAGTCACCGCGCTTGGTACAACCGAGCCTTAGCCCTAGCTGCTTTGCGTCGCTACCCAGAAGCGGTTCACAGCTTAGAAACCACAGTTACCCTTAAGCAAGACTGTTATTACGCCTGGAACTATCGCGGTTTGGTGCTCAACAAAATGCAGCGTTACGAAGAAGCGTTGCTCAGTTTTGACAAAGCCCTCCAGTATCGGACGCCGAACCCCAATGCCTGGTATGGGCGAGCGATTACCTATGCGCTGCAAGGGGATGCGGTTCAGTCTGTCGAAAATCTACGCGAAGCGATTGATTTAAGCCCCAATCTTTACCGGGTTATGGCCAAGACAGATCCTAGCTTTGATCCGATTCGCGGTGATGCGGGCTTACAAGCGCTATTGCTCTAGAAAATTTTGGCTCAGCCGCAAAACCGGGTTTTGAAAGCTGGCGTAAATGTACTCGATCCCGGAAGATAGTGGGAAGAGTCTTAATTTTCCAAGTCTTAGTTCCATACAGAGACGCACTAGACGCATGGGGTTTGGCAGTTCTCAGGAACAGTTACCTGAGCAGCTTTTAGAAATTGCAATTGGTTGTGGAGCTGAGGCTGCTGAAGTTTTTCAGTCTCGCTCCTATTCGCGGCCCGTTTTTTTTGAAGCCAATCGGCTGAAGCAGCTAGAGAGCAGTGAAATCGAAGGAACGGCCTTACGGCTCTGGTACAAGGGACGTCCAGGATTAGCCGTTGCGTATGGGGCTATCGAACCTCAGGTGCTGGTCGATCGCGCGATCGCGCTAAGTCAGCTTAACGAACCAGAAGCGATTGAGCTAACTTCGGGTTCCCGCTTGTTCTATCCTGATCTTGGCCAAGCTGTATCGATCGATCAACTGCTGGAGTGGGGACAAGAGGCAATTGAGCGGGTACGGCAAGCCTACCCCGATGTGATTTGTGAAGCTGAGCTAGAGTGCGATCTGGAAATGACGCGTCTGGTGAATTCTCAAGGCGTCGATTATGGCTATAGCGATACCACCCTTAGTTGCTATCTAGCGGCAGAGTGGATTCGCGGCGACGATTTCTTGAGCGTTGGGGATGGCCAAATTTGTCGCGATCGCTTGGATCCTGAACAACTGGTCAAGCAAATTTTGCAAAGGTTAGACTGGGCCAAACGCAATGTGACGGCACCGTCAGGACGCGTTCCCGTTTTGTTTACAGCTAAAGCGGCAGACATGCTTTGGGGAACGGTGCAAGCGGCGCTGAGTGGCAAGCGGGTAATCGAGCGATCGTCTCCCTGGAGCGATCGCTTAGGCGAGCAGGTGACCTCTTCGGCCTTAACGCTGACCCAGCACCCTGAAAAAGGGCCTTTTAGCTGCCCCTTCGATGATGAAGGGCTACCTACGCAGCCACTGACCTTTATTGAAGACGGCGTTTTGCGGTTGTTCTATACCGATCGCACGATTGGCCGTAAATTGGGGGGTGGATCAACGGGTAATGGCTTTCGCCCTGGCCTGGGGAGCTATCCCACCCCCAGCCTATTTAACACCTTGATTAAACCGGGCAAAAAGCCGCTATCGGCGCTGATTCAAACGTTAGATCAAGGCATTATCGTCGATCAGATTTTGGGCGGGGGAGCCGGAATTTCAGGCGAGTTTTCCATCAATGTAGAATTGGGTTACTGTGTCGGCCAAGGAACGGTGCTGGGCCGAGTCAAAGACACGATGGTAGCTGGTAATGTTTACAACGCCTTAAACAACCTGGTTGCCCTGGGGGGAGATGGAGACTGGAATGGCGCTTGCTATACTCCTTCTTTAATTGTTGAAGGGCTTTCAACCACAGGTCGATAGTGTCCAGGCTTCGCTGAGTCGCGCCAAAAGTAGTTTTCTCTCAATCATGCTGTTTGCCAAAGGAATCCGACGTTTGCTGGGGCCAAAGCGGATTGCCATTGCGGAAGCCTGCATAATTGGGCTGGTATCGGGACTAGCGGCTGTTTTTCTCAAGCAGGGAATTAGCTGGCTAACCGACTGGCGAACGGCGCAGATTGAGCAAGCCTGGTATCTGTTGCCCAGTATGGGATTAGCTGGCGGTTGGCTGGCGGGTTGGTTGATTACCTGGCTAGCGCCGGAAGCAACAGGCAGCGGGATTCCTCAGGTGAAGGCGGTCTTGGGATATGTGAGCATTCCCCTGAACCTGCGTGTGGCGGTTGTTAAATTGCTCAGTACAGTGTTGGCCTTGGGTTCGGGGCTTTCTTTGGGGCGGCAAGGGCCCACCGTTCAGATTGGGGCTGCTTTGGCAGCTCAGTTTAGTCGTTGGATCCCAACTTCGCCAGAGTATCGTCAACAGCTCATTGCGGCTGGGGCGGCGGCTGGGTTAGCCGCTGGGTTCAATGCACCCATTGCTGGCATTTTGTTTGTAGTAGAAGAACTGCTGCAAGATTTTTCCGATCTAACGCTGGGCACCGCTATTCTGGCTTCGTTTATTGGGGCTGTGGTTTCGCGGCTGCTGGGGGGACAGGGGCTTAACCTCAGTATGTCTACGTTTCAAGTGTCCTTGACGCTGCAAGATTTACCGTTTCTAGTGTTGTTGGGGCTGTTGTCTGGTTTATTGGGGGCTTTGTTTCGTCGGGGCATTTTTTTGAGCCTGAGCTTTTATCGACAGTTGCGGGGGGTGTCGTTGGCTTGGCGAGTGGGCTTGGCGGGGCTGGCAACGGGGCTGGTAGGTTTGCTGTTGCCAGTCGCGGCTGAAGACAACACCGGGCTACGGGAGTTTTTAGTGACCGGATCGGCGACCTGGCAACTAATTGCGATCGCGTTTGTTGCCAAATTTTGCCTAACGCTGCTGGCCTATGGTTCTGGGGCAGCAGGTGGTATCTTTGCCCCTGCCTTGGTGTTGGGGTCGGCGCTGGGGTGTTTAATCAGCTTTCTGGCGCAAACTTTACAGTCTCTCGCTGGCTTTAGTGAACTTGCCAGCACCACAACTTATGCGCTGACGGGGATGGGCGCTTTTTTTAGCGCGGTAACGCGGGTGCCTATTACTGCGATTGTCATTGTGTTTGAAATCACCACCGACTTTAATCTGGTGTTGCCGCTGATGATTGGCGCAGCGATCGCCTATTTGATTTCTGATCAGGTAGATTCCGGCTCTATTTATACCCGTCTGCTAGAAAGTCAGGGCATTCGGCTAGAGCAAGCGCCTTCTGACAGTAACCCCTGGGCCAATTTAAAAGCTGCGGATCTGATGCAGCAACGGGTAGAAACCCTCTCTAGCCATCTGCCCTTAGCTGAGGTAATGCAGGCATTTTCGCGATCGCATCATCGCGGCTTTCCGGTTACTCACCGGGGGCGTTTAGTCGGAATTGTGACGCAAACTGATTTGAGCAAAGTAGGCAATAGTTTAGATACTTCGCTGCGTTTGGCAGACATCATGACGCCCGATCCGGTTACAGTCAATCCAGAGGCGTCTTTAACCCATGTGCTGCACTTGCTCAATCGCCTCAAAGTCAGTCGGCTTCCTGTGGTAGACGAACTGAAACTGGTTGGCATTATTACGCGCGGCGACATCATTCGGGCGGAGTCTGATCAAGTCAGTGGCAAAGAAACAGAACCCGGCCCCCAGTCAGAACCGTCCTATTTAGCCTACCAAACGCGATCGCCAGCAGTCGGTAGCGGGCGGCTGCTGGTACCGCTAATCGATTCTCAAGCGGTGCCTCAGCTTTTAGAACTAGCCGCTTCAATGGCGCGTCAGTACCACTACGAACTGGAGTGTGTGCATGTTATTTTGGTGCAGCGCAGTTTGTCGCCAGCGGCAGTAGCTGTCGATTTAACGGCAAGCCATCGACTCCTGCTGTTAGCCAAGCAAGTCAGCGATCGCTACCATCTGCCGCTGCACACGCAAATCCGGGTCGCCCACGAAGTACCCCATACGCTGTTAGAAATTATCAAAGATCGCCATATCGATTTGATTTTGATGGAGTGGCAGCGCCGCACCAACACCCCAGGGCGCATTTTAGGTACGGTCGTCGATACAATTGTGCGCCAAGCCCCCTGTCATGTGGTTGTCTTTCGGCCAGGGGTATCACCGCAGTTTAATCGGTGGCTGCTGCCTTTGGCCGGGGGGCCAAATGCTCAAAAAGCCCTACAGCTATTACCCGCTTTAGCTGAATTAGGAAAACCGCAAGTATGCCTCTGTCATATTTCAACCCCTCAAGCAGGGCGATCGCGCTATTTGCTACCTCAACTCAGCCAAATTGCTCGTAAGCTCAAAATTCAGCTACGCGCTTCTGTCGAAACGGTAACCGTCCAACATGATTTTATTGCGACGGCTATTATTCAACTGGCTCAAACTTACAAAAGCGATGCCATCTTATTAGGAGCCAGTCGTGAAGGACTGCTAAGTCATGTCTTAAAAGGCAATATTCCAGTTGAAATTGCGCAGCATAGCAACTGTCATATCTTGCTAGTGAGACGGGCGATCGCAGCCGATTGGGAAATGCTGAAATGAAAAAAAAGCAGCATTTGTAAAATTAGCAGATTGTCAAGCTACTGAGGTTAGATGTGATCTTTAGCTACTGCACAGCCGCAATAGATCGGATATGATGGCAGCGAAGGTTCGGTAGATGGATGTTTGCAAGTGACTGTTTTAGCATTGCTCAAAGTTCTCTCCGGATGTCTTCAGGTCGATGCTCAGTTTGGAGAGGATCATGACAATTTATATTGGAAACTTATCTTTTCAAGCAAGTGAAGATGACTTAAGGGATGTCTTCACCGAGTATGGTGAAGTGGTTCGTATTAGCTTACCCGTAGATCGAGAAACTGGTCGGAAGCGAGGTTTTGCGTTCGTTGAAATGGCGGACGAGTCAAAAGAAGACTTGGCTATTTCTGAACTTGATGGAGCTGAATGGTTAGGACGAGAGCTGCGGGTTAATAAAGCCAAGCCTCGTGAAAATAGCCGGAATTCAAACTTCTCTAGAAATCCCCTACCTTAATCACTAAAACTAGCACAACGGCTAGTTGTCAGCTGATTGTCTGAACCTGTGGGATGCTAACTCAGTTGAGGGCCCCATTCGATGACGAAATTTCAGCGTTTGATGAAGCCGCAGCGTCGCTGCGGCTTTTGTGTTAGATATTAAAACTAATGCGCAGTCTTCGTTTTGCTCTAATTATTGTTAGCGTCATCCTGGTTTTGGGGATGCTGCTCTGGCTAGTAGAGAGCTTTTCTCGGCTTTATGGCGGGATAGCGTTATGGTCACCGCTACTCGCCAATTGGGTGCTGGGCATTTTGCTGCTGCTGTTATTGCTGGCTCTAGGTGGGCTGATTTACTACGGCTATTTATTTTTGCGTCCGGCGCGGCGATCGCGCTTAGCTGCCCCCGCCCCCCGCACCAAAGCAGAAGCGGTGGGTGTTTCTCTCAAAGCCGTGCAGCAACAGGTGGCTCAAATTCAAGACGAAGTTGCTAGACAAGCCATCTTAGAGCGATCGCAGGTTATCTCAGCCGCGCTGGCTCAGGGAGACTTTCGCCTGGTTGTCTTTGGCACTGGCTCAGCGGGTAAAACTTCGCTGGTCAATGCTCTGCTGGGCGAAATAGCCGGCTCAGTAGGGGCACCCATGGGCACAACCCCCGTTGGGGCTACTTATCAGTGGACGATCCCAGAGAGTGAGTGGCAGGTATGGTTAACCGATACCCCTGGCCTGCTGGAGGTAGGCGTAGTAGGCACTGAGCGAGAGCAGCAAGCCAAACAACTGGCCGCTGAAGCGGATTTGCTGCTGTTTGTAATTGATGATGATTTGCGCCAGTCTGAGTTTGAGCTACTGCGATCGCTGGCTGAAATTGGCAAACGCCTGTTGCTGGTTTTCAATAAAATCGATCGCTATGCCGCCGCCGACTTAGCCCAGATTCTAGCTCGACTGCGCCATCGGCTACAGGGCATTGTCGCCTCGGAAGATTTGATTGCGATCGCAGCCAATCCCCAATCTTTTCGTCTAGAAGACGGTAGCCTCTGGCAGCCGGAACCTGAAATTTGGCCGTTGCTACAGCGCTTAGCCGCGCTGCTACAGGCGGAAGGTGCCAATCTCATGGCTGATAATATTTTGCTCCAGGCTCAGCGGCTCAGCGATGAAGCCCGTCAGCTCATTGAACAACAGCGGCAAACGCAAGCCGAGGCAGTTGTCGATCGCTATCAGTGGTTAGGAGCGGGGGTGATTGCCGCCATGCCGCTACCGGGGATTGATCTGCTGGCAACGGCGGCTGTCAATGCTCAAATGGTAGTAGAGCTAGGCAGAATTTATGGCTGCGACGTTACGCTGGCCGAGGGCAAAGTGCTGGCGTTATCGTTAGCTAAAACCCTCACCAGCTTAGGCATTGTCAAAGGAGCCATGCAGCTACTTTCAGTCGGCCTGCAGGTAAACATTGCCACGGCGCTAGCGAGTCGGGCGATTCAAGGGGCGAGTGCAGCCTATCTAACCCGCATTGCTGGCAAAAGCTTTATTGAATATTTTCGCCAAAACCAGGACTGGGGGGATGGTGGCATGGGCGAAGTGGTGCAGCGACAGTTCCAGCTTAATCGCCGTGAAGCTTTTATTAGGGCTTTTGTGCAAGAGGCGATCGCCAAAGTGGTTGCGCCACTCAAAGACAGTTTAGACGAACCGCGAACCGGGGCGCGGTGAAATAGCCACTTTTTCCGCCCAGACAGCTTGAATTTGAATCGGCGATCGCTGGTAGCCAACTCGATCAGGTTGCGGCGCTGGAATCATCTCGCCGCGAAAGTCTAAAATTTGTACCAGTAAGAGGTATCCTACCGCTAGCAGCAGGGACAATACGCCTGTGATAATGGCAACAACTTTCGATCGATCCATAGGTTTGGGTCAGCCCTGTCAATATCTTTTCTAGCCTACTCTAGCGTGACACAAAACTTCATAAGGTATGAGCGAGGTTTCTATACTGCCAGCTGATGAATCAGCCGCCAGCGATCGCCCTTTGGTTGTCCAAACCAGCGGTCTCAAAAAAGTTTATCGTACCGGATTTTGGCTCACCCAAAAGGTCACTCCTTTGCAAGACTGCTCTTTATCCGTTTACCAGGGAGAAACCTTTGGTCTGTTGGGGCCAAACGGGGCTGGCAAAACCACCCTGTTGAAAATTTTGCTCGGCATTATCCGACCCACCGCTGGCAAAGCGTTTTTGCTCCGGCAGCCTGTCGGCGATCGCAGCGTCAAGCAACGGGTTGGCTATCTGCCCGAAAATGCTTACTTTTATGACTTTCTCACGGGGTGGGAATTTTTGCGCTACACAGCCGGACTTTTTGGCGTTTCTCGTTCCGTCCAGCGTCAGCGCATTCCAGAGCTGTTGGATCTAGTCGGCCTAGCCCAAGCGACGGCCAAAAAAAAGCAGCTACGCCAGTACTCTAAGGGGATGCTACAGCGCATTGGCATGGCTCAGGCGCTGATCAACAATCCAGAAGTGGTGTTTCTAGATGAACCCATGTCGGGGCTAGATCCCTTAGGACGCTACCGGGTGCGCGAAATTATTTTGTCGCTCAAAGCTCAGGGGAAGACAATTTTTTTTAATAGCCACGTTCTTTCCGATGTGGAATTAATCTGCGATCGCATTGCTATCCTCGATCGCGGCGAACTGATCTGTAGCGGTAGCCTGATGGATTTACTGGGTAGCCCTAATCGCTACTTTGTTAAAGGGCGTGGTGGCAGCCTAGACGTGCTGAAAAAATGGATGACCAACTTAGAATTTCAAGGAGGTTACTGGCAAGGCTACTTGCAAGGAGAGCCTTACGATTTTCTCTCCAGCGTTCGTCTGATGGGGGGTAAGCTAGCGACGCTGCAGCTTTCGCGACCCTCGTTAGAAGAATTCTTTGTTGAAAAGATTCGCCAGCGGGCTGAGACCTAAATGCAGCTAGCCGTTCAAATCGAGGGATCCGGTTTTCCGGTGTTGTGTTTGCATGGTCATCCCGGATCGGGGCAGAGCATGAGCGTTTTTACCCAACACCTGAGCCAGCGCTTTCTCACCCTAGCCCCAGATTTACGCGGCTATGGGGCTAGTCAAACGCGCCACCCTTTTACCATGACCGCTCATCTCCAGGATTTGACTGAGCTGCTCGACCAGCAGCATATCGACCGCTGTTGGCTGCTAGGTTGGTCTTTAGGCGGAATTCTGGCAATGGAGCTAGCGCTGCGCTGCCCTCAGCGCGTTCAAGGGCTGATTTTAATTGCCACTGCCGCTCGACCTCGCAGCAACCACCCTGCCGTCACCTGGCAAGATAATCTCTACACCGCGATCGCCTCTGGGGTGAATTATCTGGCTCCGGCGTGGCAATGGAATATTGAAACGTTTGGCAAGCGATCGCTTTATCACTATCTGCTACAGCAGCACACAGCATTTGCCTATCGGCAGCTAGCTTTGGCCGGGTTACCCGCTTATCTCCAAACTTCTCGCTACGCTACCCAAGCCCTAAACCAGGCCATGCGTCAGGGCTACAACCGCTTGAATGATTTAGAAAATATTCAAGCCCCTTGTCTCATGCTGTTTGGCGATTGCGATCGCCATATTACCGCCGCCGCCAGTCTAGAAACCGCAGCCCAACTGCCTAACTGCCAATTTCATCGATACACTCAGGCGGCTCACCTGTTTCCCTGGGAATATCCTCAACAAGTGCTACAAGCGATCGACGGCTGGCTCACGGAACAAGCTGAGACAACGCGATCGCCCTCAATTTCGTAGACTGGTTCAGAAGTTGTAATACTTAAATGGCTGAAAGCCTTTTACAGAAAACCTTCCCTGCTGCCCTTTACCCTCTAACTTCTGCCTTTAGCTATAAACTAGCCTATTATTCAGGTGCTTTTGCCCAAGGCTCTGCCTGGAAACGCAGCAGAGCCTTATGCCGCTGCTAATGTTTAGCGTACTCAAAAAAACTTAGATACCCAATGCCGGAGAAGTCATGCCCCCCATGCTGTCGGTAGATTCATCAATAGTTAACTCATCAGGACGATTGCAGCGCTGAATAGTCGCCAAGATCTGGGTTGCGCCTTCTTGCTCTAAATCCTCAATGTAGCCAGTTTTGGCGATCTCAGCTTCCTCTTCAGAGGCAAAAGGGCCAAAGTAATACGTACACTTGGGCGCTTGCGTTACGATTTCGATCCACCACTCGCCTACCAGCAGATTGAGAATGCCATTGAGTAGATTTTTCATAAGACTCCTGATTTGCTAACTGTGTTTGCGGGTATAGAGATACGTTAAATGTTTTAATCTCAAGTTTTGTTATACTCTGTTACTTTTCTTTTTGCAAAGAGCTTAAATTATGCCTTTTTCCCCATTCCTGACGATAAATTTCGTATAAAGCCATACCCGTGGCGACGGAAGCATTCAAGCTAGGCGTATGCCCCTGTAAAGGGATAGACATCAGCACATCACAGGTATGCTGAATCGACAAGCTCAGTCCCTTGTCTTCTGCGCCAATCACCAACACAGTTGGCATTGTAAACTCAGTGGTGTGAACCGTCTGACTGGCTTCTGTAGCAGTGCCATAAATCCAGAAGCCTGCTGCTTTGAGCGTTTCTAGCGCTCGGCCTAAGTTGACAACGCGAGCTACCGCAAAATGCTCTAACGCGCCAGCGGCTACTTTAGCAACGGTTGCCGTAATCCCAGCAGCTCGTCTTTGCGGAATCACCAGTCCTTGCGCGCCCATTGCTTCAGCCGTGCGAATGATTGCCCCCAGATTATGGGGATCGGTAATGCTATCGGCGGCTAAGATCACAGGCCGCTGCACTTTAGCTTTGGCCTGTTCGATTAAAACCGCTAGATCGATATAGTCATAGGAAGCAACCTGGGCAACGATCCCCTGGTGGTTAGCCCCCTGGGTAATTTGACTCAGGCGGCGATGATCCACTTCGTCAATCACTGTGCCATTGGCTTTGGCGTCATTCAGTAAGGGATGGAAGCGAGCGTCATAGCGCAGTTTAGAGTTAATCCAAAGGCGATTGAGCGTGCGATCGCTGGCGATCGCGGCCTCTACAGCATGACGACCATAGATTAATTCTGCCTCGTCCGGCTGATCATCAGTGGTTTCAAGGCTAACCGTTTGAGGCTCGTCAGCCGCAACCCGTTTGGGAGGAGCAATGTGGCGTTGGGGCTGAGCTGATCGCTGGCGCTGCTGGGGCTGAGGCGATCGCTTCAGCCGAGGGCGCTCCGAACCAGAAGAACGACGATCGGATTTGCGGTTGTAAGCCATGTTGAGAAAAAATAAATAATTTGTGATGAGCTATTGAGCAGCGTTGGCAAGTTTATTCAGAAGGAGGCAGATCCAGCAAAGCCAGCACCGCCTCAAGACGATGCCTATCGGTGAGGTAAAGATAGCCCAGCAAAGTCTCAAAGCTGGTGGCTTGCTGATAAACCTCAGGAGCGGCTCGACTTTTACGCCGGGGGGCGGCATTGCGCCCTCGGCGCAAAATTTCTTTTTCTGGCTCTGTCAAATGCTTCTCTAAAGACTGTAATTGCTGAGCTTGAGCCTCAGCCCGTACCTGAGCTACGACATATCGGTGGAAGGTTTGAATTCGGCAGGGCGGAACCAGATAAAAGGTTCGCATGTAGAGTTCGTAGACCGCATCTCCGAGATAAGCAAGGGCAGCAGGAGAAAGACGCTCAACCGAAACAGAAAAAGACGCGGAAAAACGGCGGGAGGTTTTTAGCCAAACCTCATCCCACCCCCCTGCCGGAGACTTTGGCTCATCCGCCGCAGACGTCATAAGCTACCCCAAACTACGATTGAGCACATCTGCCCTCCGGGAGAGACTTGGCGCTTGTGCCTCCCACCCCGCTTGAATAACTGCCCCTATGCAGAGCTTCAGGCTGGCAGTGCTTGACCCTATCCAGCCGCTAAAGGCTCAAATTCAGCTAGCAGTTCTAATTAGAAGAATTGCTCAAGCTCTCAACTGCGGCATCAACCGAAGGTTGAAGTGACAAAAACTTTTCAAGCCGAACAAGCTTGACTGTTTGAGTAACTCGCGGATTGGAAACAACTTGAAGACTTCCGCCGGCTGTTTGAGCCTTTTTAACCATCTGCACCATCGCTCCCAAACCTGAACTATCGACAAAATCGATACCGGACAGATCCAAAATGATGTGAGCAGGGCCGCTGTCGATACAACTAGCCAAAACTTTACGAAAGGTTGGCTCTGAGAAGGCGTCGAGCAAACCCGTGAGGCGGAATATTTGACATGTTCCCCTAACTTCGCGTGTGCCTCTCAAACTAACAGTTAGGTTCAGTGGCTCAGCTATGGGAACCTCCTACAATCTCTGACATAATTGGCCGCTACAGTATAAGTTAGTCTTTGTGTGACTGCAAGGGACTGCTGCCCATTTTCAAGATTTAATTTTAGGCAATTTTCAGCGACTTTGCCGGAGCTAGCGTTTGAAAATTATTAATTGCTTGCTCTAGTGGCTGTCCCCCTAAGTCCCCTGACAGAAAACAGAGAAGTTATCTTATCGTAAGCAAGACCCAAAAGATTGAGCATAAAGTTGGCAAAGTCGTAAAAATCTTTAAGTCAAATTGAGCTGGATTCCCTTCTGCTGCCGATGCTGGCGCATAGAGTCTACAAATTGAGCAAACAGATAATCCGCATCGTGTGGCCCTGGGCTAGCTTCGGGGTGATACTGTACTGAGAAGATTGGCAAACTTTTGTGACGAATACCTGCCACAGTACGATCATTGAGGTTGAGATGGGTGACTTCAACTTGAGCCTCCGAAACGGAGTCAGCGTTGAGGGCAAAACCGTGGTTTTGGCTGGTGATTTCGACCTGGCGTTTGAGTCCGCAAGGCTGGTTTAAACCTCGGTGCCCAAACTTGAGCTTGAAGGTTTCTGCACCTAGCGACAAGCCTAAGATTTGATGCCCCATACAGATGCCAAACGTGGGCAACTGGCTTTCCATCAAAGCGCGAATAATCTGGGGAGCTTCTTTGACAGCGGCGGGATCGCCGGGGCCGTTGGAGAGAAAAATACCGTCTGGTTGGTAATTCAAAATGGTTTCAGCAGGGGTATCGACCGGAACGACAATTACCCGGCAACCATAGCTAGCCAGTCGGCGTAAAATATTTCGTTTAATGCCAAAATCAATGGCAACCACGGTGAACAGTTCATCCTCTGTGGCTGAGCGAGGGGCAAATTCCCAAGCGCCGTTGGTCTTTTCTGTCCACTCGTAGATGGTCGGCGTCGTCACGTCTTTGACGAGGTTCAGTCCTTCCATGCTGGGAGCTTCTTGTAGCTGCCGCAGCAGTTCATCCGCATCCAGAATTTCGTTTGAGATGGCTCCATTCATGGCTCCTACACTACGAATTTTGCGAGTTAACGCCCGCGTATCAACGCCATAGATACCTGGAATGCGGTGTTGTTTGAGATAGTCAGGCAGTGACTGCGTCGATCGCCAGTTGCTAGGACGCTCACAAATATTGCGGGCGATCGCTCCCTTAGCATGGGGGTGACTCGATTCTTCATCATCTGGGTTGACGCCCGTGTTACCCAACTCTGGATAGGTAAATGTTATGATTTGACCCCGGTAGCTAGGATCGGTCAATACCTCTTGATAACCCGTCATGCCCGTATTGAAAACAACCTCGCCCATAACGGTACCTGAGGCTCCAAAAGACCAGCCTTGGTAGACAGAGCCATCCGCTAAAACGAGAAGGGCAGGTTGAGCAGTGGAAACAGCCATAGAACTTTTCTCAAGAAATCGCAAAGATGAAGCGCATTAGCATACTATCCTATGCCGTTCGGGAAAACTTTGACCAGAACTGTAGCTCTATTTCAGCTTCTAGATGAGAGTTTGGTGACAACCATGCGTTCTTATGCCCCTACCGCTTTGGGTGTACTGCTAGCCGGAAGTGTAATGACGGGTTTGGCTGGCTGTGCTGGCTCAGAGGTGACGGCAGAGCTAGAAACCGAGCCTTCACCAGAAACAGCAGCGACAGCCGAAACGATGGCCATCAACAGCGTCGAGGGAGGGGAAACGGTAGCAACAGCCTCTCAAGATTCAGTTTCCCAAGCTCAACCTCAGCGCGATTATTTTCGTGAAGGGGTCAACGCGGCAACCAGTGCAGTTTCAATTGGCCAAACGGCTCAGTCTCAAGACGATTGGAAGCTAGCCGTCGCCCGCTGGCAAAAAGCGATCGCCTATTTACAAAATGTACCGACCGAGAGCGCCAACTATGGCACAGCCCAGCAGAAAATCAAAGAGTATCAGCAGCATTTGACCCATGCAGAAGCCAGTGCCGCCGGAAAGGTTGAGAGTCCTGAGATTCGTATTGCTGCTAGCGTAGCCGCCGACGGGCGCAAGGCGACAATTCCAATTGTGGGTCGTCGGGGTGGCATTCCAGTGGTGTCGGTATCGATGCAGGGGCAAAAAGGAAAACAAACCTTTGAAATGCTTTTTGATACAGGCGCAAGCGGCACCCTGATTACCCCAGCGATGGCTAATGCCCTTGGGGTTGTGATTGTGGGGGAAGCGCGGGTTTCCATCGCCGATGGCAGTGTTGTCGCTTTGCCGATTGGCTATGTAGATTTTGTCGAAGCTGGCGGGCTGCGTAAAGCGTCAGTTACGGTGGCGATTGGTGGCGATGTGGGGCTACTGGGTCAAGACTTTTACGGCGCTTATGGCCTTTCGATTGGGCAAGACAGTATTGCGCTTTACTAGAGAGTTGCTGCCGCAGTTGGATTGATCAAGTCAGGGGTGGCGATAGAGAAAGCAGCAACAGACACCGAAGCCAATGAGTGTCTTTAAGTTTTTGCCCTTTCTGCACTATCCAGTTTTTGGGTTCGGGGTTGTCTGCTTATGTATAGCTGTAGCCCCAAGCACTGAGGCACTTCAACGGCTGAAAGCCTTTGATAGAAACGCTTTCCTGCGACCCTCAGCCTTCCGCCTTCCGCCTTTCGCTATGACGATGGCCAAAACAGTCCGCTAGAATGAGGGGCGATCGCACGTTTTTGCCTCTATGCGCGGCTTTTTGTTTACACCCGCCTCAAGTCTGGCTCTACTGCTGAGCAGTTTGGCTCTGGTAGGCTGTCGCCCGTCTCAGCGTCTGGCGGTAGAGGCGATCGCTCCCCGCCTTAAGCTAACAGCCGCAATAGCTACGGTTGCAGTCGGCACGCTCAACCTGAAGGAAACGGCAGCAACGCAGTCCGTCGCTTATACCCAAGCGCTTGATTATGCGGCTAGCGCCCTTAGCCTTAGTCAAAATGCCTATTCTGCCGATGACTGGCAATTGGTAGTTAACTACTGGCAGCAAGCCGTTGACCTGTTGGAAACGCTGTCAGCTAATGCCGTCGAGGCGGCAACCATTCAAAGTAATCTCAGCCTGTATCGCCAAAATTTAGGTTACGCGCAGCGACAGCGCGATCGCTTTTTAGAGCCAACGGCGATCGCCTCGCCTGCGTTGTCAACTCGTCAGCCAGAACCCACTGCTCCTGCGGCCACTCCCCCCAACCGAGAAACGACAGCCGCCTCACCAGCCACTTCCGAGCCTGCCGGGGGCAAAAGCGATCGCCACTCAGTGCCAATTGTGCGTCGCTTGGGGCGCACGCCAGTTGTTTCGGTTAGCTTTAATCAATCCAGGCACTATGACATGGTGGTCGATACGGGCGCGAGCGGCACACTGATTACTCAGAAGATGGCAACAGACTTGGGGATCACCCCCATTGGTCAAGCCCGAATCACGACAGCCAGTGCGACGGACGTTGTGTTTCCGGTGGGATATGTGCCGTCTTTGCAGGTAGGGGATATTCTGGCTCAGAATGTGCTGGTGGCGATCGCGGGGCCAGAGCAAACTGTTGGCTTGCTCGGCCACGATATTTTTGGCGACTACGATGTCACCATTCGCCAAGAAGTCATTGAGTTTCAGGCTCGCTAAAGCCTAATTCCGCTTAGCAGAAAGCCATTTTTTCGAAAAAATCGGTAAAGTTTGGTGAAGCCAAACCCTACTTACCGCAAAAAGTCTACTAATTGCTCTAACTTTTGCCAGCCCGCGCCGCTGCTGAGAATTGCTTTGGCTTGTTGAATGCCTTGGCGGTAGGTGTCTAGATCGTCCGAGCCGCTAATGGCTCCTGCTACCTGCAATGCCAAAGCCGCATTGAGCGCTACAACGTCTTGATGGGCTTGAGTGCCTTTGCCCTGAAGCAAGTTACGCAAAATACTAGCGTTTTCAGCAACTTCACCGCCGCGCAGTGCTGTCGTCGGGGCTGGGGTTAACCCTAGCTCGACTGGATCTAAAACCACGGAGCGCACCCGCCCCTTTGCTAAAACAGCCAGGTCAGTTTTGTCGGCGAGTCCAGCTTCATCCAGCTTTTCTCGCCCATGCAGCACGATTGCCTGCGGTAGACTGAGCTTGTTTAAAGCTTCGGCCATCGGCTCCAACACGGTTGGATCAAAAACACCAATAACCTGCCCCGTGGGGCGTAGCGGGTTGACCAAAGGGCCTAACAAGTTGAACACAGTTCTAACTTTTAGTGTACCTCTCAAGGGGGCAACGGCTTTCATCGCTGGGTGCCAGCCCCTAGCAAACAAAAAGGTAATTCCCACTTGCTGCACCGCTGCTTTGACTCTCTCTGGGTCAGCGCTGAGGTTGACGCCTAGCGCTTCTAACACATCGGCTGAACCCACTTTGCTAGAGGCTGAACGGTTGCCATGTTTGGCGACAGCGACGCCCGCCGCAGAGACAACAAAAGCCACAGCCGTCGAAATATTAAAGGTTTGAGCGCCATCTCCTCCCGTACCGCAGGTGTCAATCATGGGTTGGGGTCTGTTGGGATCAGCAGAGGCTCCCCCCAAGGACTGCGCTTGTAGCACTCGTGCCATACCTGCTAGCTCCTCAGCCGAAACACCTTTAGCCTGAATGGCGGCGAGAATAGCTCCTGAGAGGGCTGGGGCGATCGCCTCAGTCAGCCAGCCCCGCATGAGTAATTCGGCTTGCTGGGTAGACAAAGATTGCTTATCGATAAGTTGCTGCAGTATCTCAGGCCAATTGGGATCAACAGAACTAGAGGCAGAGGAAGGGTGTACCACGACGCTTAACTGATTTGCATTACTCGATTGATATACAGCGGTATCTGAGTCTCGTCAATGGTGGCGGGATAGTAGATCCCGGATGCGTCGCTACCATCCCGCTGGTTGAGGCCATCTCTCAGGGGAGGCTGAGTAAAGGTGGAATCGCAGCAGACATGAGACGGGAGAGAATTGGTTAAAATCTTCAGATACTGTTGGCAGGTGCGACCATGCATGACTCAGCAAGCATTAATCTTCGCCTGTGGCTTAGAGGTTTGGCGATCGCCCTTATTGTGTGCGGCTTTGTCATCCTCAGTGGTGGGGCGATGGCGGCTCCGTTAAGACAATCGGCGATCGCTATTGGGGCTAGCCAGCCAGCGCTAACAGCTACGGTTTACCGTAGCCCTAACTGCAACTGCTGTGCAGGTTGGATTGAACATTTAGAAGCGCAGGGTTTTGAAGTGGCAGATCACTTAACTACCGAGATGGCAACGATCAAGCAGCGTTACGGTGTGCCAGCAGACTTAGAATCTTGCCATACCGCGCTGATTGGGGGCTACGTCATTGAAGGGCACGTTCCGGCTGACGATGTTCAACGGCTTTTGGCAGAGCAGCCTGACGTACAGGGGTTGACCGCACCCGGTATGCCTATGAGTGCGCCTGGTATGGATACAGGTAACGATCCCTACACAGTTTTAACTTTTGATGAAACGGGTCAAACAACTGTTTTTCAAGTCCACAATTTCTGATGCACTTGCCCCAAGCCTGACTTGGACGGGGGAGGGGATTGTTAAGAAATACGCCTTAGCTTTCTAGTTTATTTAGTAAAGATTAAGTCGGCTGAAAGAGACGGAACGGTTGTTTTAGCGTCCGGCTCAAAGCCGCGATCGCGCAGGAGTTGGGGCACTTCAATTGCAAAAAGCCGCTGACCGAAACGCTTTCCTGCTACTATCTGCCCTTAGTTTTCTGCCGCCTTTAGCGACACTGGGCGATCGCCTACGCTCGAATCTGGTTCAATCATGTCGTCGTCAGCTTGTAGAGCTGTGCTGAGCGCAAAACAAGCTAATTGACGTAAAAAAATCAGGCGTTAAGCGCTTGACAAACTTAAAAATAACAATTGATTATCTGAATGAGTTCTCATAGAGAGGACTCATATTTTGCCAGTTTTCATAACAGCTTGACTTAACCCGGAACTGTTCGTGGGCTTGAATAATTAAAAAATGTGATCCCACGCCACAAATTCATTTGAATTCACTTGAAATAATGGAGTTCACGGCTGTTATTTACACAAACTTTTTTGCACTCTCCCAGGATCTAGGGAATTCTAGAATTGGTTCTGACAAACTAAAAGCCTACCTGATGCTATGTCCCCGACAGCAGGCACCTGTTCTAATTCCTTTCCCGCTATTTCTGGTTACTGCGTTGTTGAACAACTCTATAAAGGTACTCGAACAGTTGTTTATCGGGCTGTAGAAACGACAAGTCAGCAGTCGGTAGTCATTAAGCTGTTACAGCAGGCGTATCCCAGCTTTAATGAATTGTTACAGTTTCGCAATCAATATACGCTGGTTAAAGATCTAGATATACCAGGTATTATTCGTCCCTACCGCCTAGAGGTTTGCGGTAACAGCTACGCTTTAGTGATGGAAGACTGGGGCGGCATTTCGCTATCTCAATATAGGCGAGAACATTCGCTCACATTGTTAGAGATATTAGCGATCGCTCTAAAGTTAGCTGAAACGCTACACGATCTGCATCAAGCTGGCATCGTTCACAAAGATATTAAGCCTGCTAATATCTTGATTCGTCCTCAGTCACAGCAGATTAAGCTAATTGATTTTAGCATCGCTTCGCGTTTGCCCAAAGAGTCCGTTGACATTACAAATCCCAACGGCTTAGAAGGAACGCTGGCTTATTTAGCCCCTGAACAAAGCGGTCGGATGAATCGGGGGATTGATTATCGGGCTGACTTTTATGCGCTGGGTGTGACCCTGTTTGAACTGTTAACAGGACAATTGCCCTTTCCAACGGTTGACCCAAGCGAACTGGTTCATTGTCATCTGGCTAAACAGCCTGCGGCTGTATCTGATTTAGCTCCGTCCGTGCCTGGTGTGCTGGCAAAAATTGTCAATAAGCTAATGGCAAAAAACGCTGAAGATCGCTATCAAAGCGCTTTGGGATTGAGCCATGACCTGCGTATTTGTTTAGAGCAGCTCTGCGAAACAGACAAAATTGAAAACTTTGCGATCGCGACGCGAGATATCTGCGATCGCTTTTTGATTTCTGAAAAACTTTATGGCCGAGATGCCGAAGTTGAAACCCTGTTAGCAGCTTTTGAACGAGTTGCTCAGGGTAAAGCTGAACTGATGCTGGTAGCGGGGTTTTCTGGCATTGGCAAAACTGCTGTAGTAAATGAAGTTCATAAACCCATTACTCGCCAGCACGGCTACTTTATCAGCGGCAAATTCGATCAGTTCAATCGCAGCCTGCCATTCTCTGCTTTTTTTCAAGCTTTGCGCGATTTGATCGGGCAACTGCTGTCTGAATCAGATGCTCAACTCCAAATCTGGAGAACAAAGATTTGCCAAGCTTTAGGCAGTAATGCTCAAGTCATGATTGAAGTCATTCCTGAGCTAGAGCAAATTATAGGTAAACAGCCCGCCGCTCCAGACTTATCCGGTCTGGCAGCTCAAAATCGCTTCAACTTGCTTTTTCAAAAGTTTGTTAGAGTTTTTACCACACCAGCCCATCCTCTCGTACTGTTTCTAGACGATTTGCAGTGGGCTGATACGGCTTCTCTACACCTGATGAAGCTGTTAATTTTAGAAGCTGAATATTTGTTAGTGATTGCTGCCTATCGCCACAACGAAGTGTTTGCAGCCCATCCATTGATGCTAACGCTTGATGCTATTACAGAAAAATCAGCCGCTACTGTGAACACCCTCACGCTACAGCCGTTAAGCCAGAAAAGTTTAGCCAAACTGATTGCTAACACCCTGCATTGTTCAACGGCATTAGCCCAACCCTTGACCGCATTAGTAATGCAAAAAACCCAGGGCAATCCATTTTTTGCAACCCAATTTCTTAAGGGGCTATACCACGATCAGCTAATAACCTTCAATTCACAATTGGGCTACTGGCAGTGTGATATTGCTCAAATTCAGACTGCTGCCCTCACAGCCGATGTGGTTGAATTTATGGCGGTACAGTTACAGAAGCTGCCGCAGGCTACGCAGACATTGCTTAAAGTCGCAGCCTGTGTCGGTAACCCGTTTGATCTAGAAACTCTGGCTATTGTTTCTGAATCTCCTGCCGCCGTCGTAGCAGCAAATTTATGGCCAGCATTGCAGTCTGGCTTTGTTTTACCGACTAGCCAAGTTTACAAATTCTTTCAAGTTGAAAGCTCAGAAAAAAATGACTTAGCCAGCGACGCCAATCCGAGCTATCGATTTCTACATGATCGGGTACAACAAGCGGCGTACTCGCTAATCGCTGATGAGCAAAAACAAGCGACTCACTATCACCTGGGGCAGTTATTGCTGCAAAAGCTGCCGCTCGAAACACAAGGCGATCGCATTTTTGAACTGGTCAATCAGCTTAATCATGGAATTGCTTTAGTTACTCAACTCGCCGAACGTGACCAGCTCGCTCAACTGAATCTGATGGCCTGTCGCAAAGCCAGAAGCACCACCGCTTATCAGGCGGGGCGAACCTTTTCTAGCACCGGAATTTTGCTATTAGGCAGCCAGGGCTGGCAACGACAGTACAAAATGAGTCTTGAACTGCACGAACTAGCCGCCGACCTAGCGGCGCTTTGTGGCGATGCCGTAGCCATGGAGCAGCTAATTGAAACTGTCTTGCTTCAGACTCAAAACTTACTCGAACAAGTCAATGTTTACCGCGTGAGGATTCAGTTCAACGTTTCTCAAGCCAAATTCACAGCCGCGATCGCCATTGCCCAATCGTTTTTGCAGCAATTGGGGATTACGTTTCCAACGGCTCCAACCCCGGCAGACATACAGCTTGCTATTGCTGAAATTGCTGAACTCATAGGCGACAGGGCGGTTGAAGATTTACTCGATCTGCCTATGATGAGCGATCAAAGCAAGATCGCCATTGTGCAAATTGCCAATAGCATCATTCCAGCAGCAGCTTTTTCGGGATCGCCCTTGACGCCTCTGCTGGTGGCTTTGTCAGTCAAACTTTCCGTCCAATCTGGCAACACGGCGGCTTCAGCGGCGGCTTATGCTACCTACGGCATTTTAACCTGCAACTTTTTGCGCGATATTGAAACCGGGGTCAAGTTTGGCCAGTTGGCGCTTAACCTGGTTGCCAAACTGGAAGCCAAAGCCGTTCAGCCAGAAATACTGCCTGTTGTGAGTTTATTTACCTTGCACCGTAAATCTCACCTTCGAGAAACGCTGCTGCCCCTGCAAGCAGGGTATATCGCGGCTCTAGAAGTTGGTAATCAAGAAATGGCTGGCCACAATGCCGAAGCCTTTTGCCTGCACGCTTTTTGGGTGGGGCAACCGCTAGCGCCTCTAGAACAGTCAATCAAAGCCTACTGCCAGGGATTGAAGCAGTTCAATCAATTAATGGCCCATCAATGGTGCTGCATTCACTGGCAGACGGTATTAAATCTGCTCAAGGCTGGGGAGCAGCCGACTGAGCTATCTGGCAAGGCGCTTCAAGCAGCTCAGTTTTTACCTCAGATGACGGCTGCCCGCGACTGGTATGGGCTAGGGTGCTTCCATCTGGCGAAGCTGATGCTTTGCTATTGGTTTGGCGAAATTGAGTTGGCTCATCAACACGCTGTTGAGTTCAGGCGCTATTTTTCTGCCATCAATGGCAAAGTACTGGAACCAATCTTTTATTTCTATGAAGCGTTGATCGCGCTGGCTCAGTTGAGTTCGGTCTCTGAAAATCGCCTGCAATTGCTTCAACGGGTTGAAGAAAACCAAATCCAGTTACAACAATTTTGGGCAAACTATGCTCCGATGAACTATCAGCATAAAGTCAATTTAATTAAAGCTGAAAAGTATCGAATTTTGGGGCAAAAAGCTGAGGCCATTGAGCAGTACGAAGAAGCTATTTTAGCCGCCAGAAAAAACGGCTACCTTCAAGAAGAAGCGTTAGCTAATGAATTGGCGGCTAAATTTTATTTAGCCTGGGATAAAGAGAAAGTTGCTGCAGGCTATATGCAGGAAGCTTATTATGGCTATGCTCGTTGGGGAGCTAAAGCCAAAGCTGCTGAGCTTGAAAATAGATACCCTAACTTGCTGCGTCCGATTCTGCAGTCAGTCACTCAAAGCCTCAGTCCGTTCGATAGCTTGGCTACGATTGCTGCTACGAATTTTTCTACACCTGCCACGGTTACGGGTAGCCATTCTACGGATACCATCAATAGCATTCTAGATTTTGCCACGGTACTAAGAGCTTCCCAAAGCCTTTCTAGAACGATGCAGCTAGATAATTTGCTGCACCAACTGGCTCAAATTATTTTGCAAAACTCTGGCGGCGATCGCTGTGCGTTAATTTTACCCAATCAAGAAGGGGTTTGGTGTGTAGAAGCGATCGCCACCCCAGAAACGACCGACCTTTGTTCAGAACCGTTAGAGAACAACCCTAACCTACCCGTCAAGCTGATTCAATATGTCAAAAACACCCAAGAAATGGTGGTTATTGACGATTTCAAAACTGATTTACCGATCATTGATGCCTATCTGCAGCAGCAGCAACCCCAAAGTATTCTCTGTTTGCCGATTCTCAATCAAGGCAAATTATTAGGTATTTTGTATCTCAAGAATCAGTCTGTAAGGGGAGCTTTTACTAAAAACCACATTCTTGTTCTCAACTTCTTGTGTACGCAAGCAGCCATCTCTCTAGAAAATGCTCGGCTTTATCAGGCTTCTCAAACCTACGCCCGTCAGTTAGAGCAATCTCTAGAAAAGCTGCGGGTGAGTGAAACTCGCTTTCAAAAGCTGGCCGATAACGTTCCGGGTTTAATTTATCAAATTCGGATCAAAACCGACGGTTCAGCTTCGATGCCCTACGTGAGTTCGGGTTGTCAAAGCCTCTATGAGATAGCCGCCGAAGATCTGATGTCGGGCAAATGTAGCCTACGCGATTTTGAACACCCTGATGATCAAGCTGGGGTTTTGCAGGCAGTCGCTGCATCGGCTAAAAATTTAACCCCCTTTCGGCACGAATGGCGAATTATTACCCCTAGGGGTGCGGTGAAGTGGGTCAAGGCAGCCTCCCAACCCGAACGCAAGGCAGATGGCGAACTTGTTTGGGATGGCATTTTGATTGACATCACCGATCGCAAACAGATTGAAGCCGAGCAAAAGCGGTTGTTAGATATTTTAGAAAGTACTTCTGACTTAGTGGGGACAGCCGCACCTGACGGTAAGAGCCTGTATCTCAATCGCACCTGGCGCAATCTTTTAGAACTGGGTGAACAGGAAGAGTTAAGCCAGACGAACATCTCGCAGTTTCATCCAGACTGGGCTTTAGAAATTGTGGTGAATCAGGCATTACCCGAAGCCAGACGGGCTGGCCTTTGGATTGGTGAAACAGCCATTCTTGACAAAGCCGGGAGTGAAATTCCGGTTTCTCAGGTGATTCTGGCTCACAAATCTAACCACGGCGAAGTTGAGTATTTTTCCACCATCATCCGCGACATTAGCAACGTCAAAGCGGCTGAAGCCGCGCTGCGCGTTTCTGAAAAAAATCTGCGCGCCATTTTTGACAACTCTAATAGCGCCATCTTTGTGCATGATGTCGATGGCACCTTGCTAGATGTCAACAATCGGATGCTAGAGATGTACCAGGTTGAAAGCCGTGAGCAAGCCCTCACCCTTTCAGCTTTAGATTATTCCGGGCCAGACAATCCGTTTGATCAGGTACCACTGCTATGGGACAGGGCTTTGGCGGGCGAAATGGTTCGTTTTGAATGGAAAAGCCATCGACCGGGCGATCGCTTTGTATTTGACACTGAAATTGTTTTGAACAAAATCACGCTAGACAATAAAGAAGTCATTATTGCCAGTATTCAAGACATCAGCGAACGCCAAGCTGCCCTGCGCGAACGCCAGCGGGCAGAAGCCGCTGTGTTGCAAAAATCTCAAGAGCTTGAGCAAGCCCTCGCAAATTTGCAAAATGCTCAACTCCAAATTGTGCAAAACGAAAAGATGGCTTCTTTGGGGAATCTGGTAGCGGGAGTTGCTCATGAAATCAACAACCCTATTGGCTTTCTTAACGGCAGTATCCTCAATGCCAAAGACTACGTGCAAGACCTCTTTGATCACCTAGAGCTTTATCAGCAACATCATGCCGATGCGGCTGACCCCGTACAAGCCCATGCCGACGCCATTGATTTAGAATTTTTGAGCCAAGACCTGCCCAAGCTGATGGAGTCGATGCAAAGTGCAACCGATCGGATTAAGTCTATCAGCACCAGTTTGCGCACGTTCTCTCGCGCTGATACCGACTCTAAAGTCAGCACCAACCTGCATGAAGGGTTAGACAGCACACTATTGATTTTAAAATATCGCCTCAAGGCCAACCAAAATCGCCCTGCTATTCAAGTCGTGCAGGATTATGCTGAACTGCCCAAAGTTGAGTGTTTTCCAGGACAGCTCAACCAGGTCTTTATGAATATTTTGGCCAACGCCATTGACGTGTTTGACGAAGCTGCTGAGCAATCAACCTACGCCACCTTAGAAGCTAATCCGCAGATTATTACGATTCAAACTGCGGTGCGCGCTGAGCAAAACGCGGTCGAAATTCGCATTTGCGACAATGGCAAGGGCATGTCAGCAGCGGTACAGGCCAGAGTTTTTGACCATTTGTTTACGACCAAAGGTGTGGGTAAAGGGACGGGGCTGGGGTTGGCGATCGCCCGTCAGATTGTAACTGAAACCCATGCAGGGAGTTTAGAGGTGCAGTCTGAAATCGGCCAGGGATCAGCCTTTATCATTCGTCTGCCGATGTCAGACTGAGGGGCTTACCCCTGTAGTTGAGAAGCGATCGCGGCCAGTAGCGCCATTAACCCCAGCGATCGCCGGAAATAGTTAACTCCCTGAAAAAGCTCCATCCAGGCCCAGGTAAACAAAGCGCCAAAGGCGATCGCGGCCAAGACCACTTGCAGATTGTCGTTTGTGGGTAATTGCTTGAGGAGCGTTGCGGCCAGCCACACCAAAATAGGCAGGTTGGGCTTTTGGGCGATCGCAAGATTGCCCTCGTCATCTCGAAACGTGCGATCAAATAAAGTGTTTTGCGTCATGCTAGCTGTGCTTAATCCTAAACCTGCCGTCTGGGGCAGAGATGTAGAAATTTTAGGATTTTTGCTGACTGAGCGGCCTGTATCTAACGGCTAGTTGTCGCTAAAAATAGCTTTTAGATTACTTCTAGCTGTAGCCACTAGCGCGATTGAAATCCTTAACTTGCTACCCTCTGCCGTTAGGTACAGATGTCAACCTCTAGAGGCTTCCAGCAGGTGCTTCAGGTTGTCAACCACATTTTGGCTGCCTTGTTGGGCTGAACCTGCAATCAACGGTTCTAGGAGTTTGCCAAGTCCTTCTAGCTTTAGCTCAAACTGGTAGGTGAGCTGAGTGCCGTCGTCAGTAGGCTCAAACACGTAGCTATTTTTAAAATAGGGTTTGCCTGTGCTGGTAATCGCAAACCTGCGATCGCAATCGTACTCGGTAACGTGAAAGGTCGATTCGGCTCGTCGGCCTCCATCGTTACGAACTTGTTTACCAGTAGTCCCTAGACCCACTGTTTCGGGCGACGTTTTTTCTAGGTGTAAAACCGTTGATTCCCACTTGGGATGATTTTCAAAGAAATTAGTGGCAACGTATTGGTAAACCTGGTCAATGGGGCGGTTGATTACCGTTTTTGATTCAGCTTTGATCATTGCTCATTCCTACAGCAATAGCGCCATTAAGGGGAAAGGGGTGAGGCCAAAAATTGCTTACGCCTGGATCAGGCGTCCGTCTTCCATCTGCACAATTCGATCGGCAATATCGAGAATGCGATTGTCGTGCGTGACCAGCAAAATGGTACAGCCTTGCTCTTTGGCGAGGCGTTGCAAAATATCGACGATGTCTCGCCCCGTTTTTTTGTCTAGCGAGGCGGTTGGCTCATCGGCTAAAACAATTTTGGGACGGCTAGCTAATGCCCGCGCGATCGCCACCCGCTGTTTTTGCCCACCCGAAAGACTGTCGGCATAGTAATCGACGCGATCGCCTAAGCCAACCGTCGCTAAAATATCGCTGGCGATTTGATTGATGTCTTGATTAAAAAATTGAGGATGCAGTTCTAAAGACATGCGGACGTTTTGCTTAGCCGTTAGAAAAGACAGCAAATTGTGCGACTGAAAGATATAGCCAATTTGTTGCCGGACTTGCATCATTTGTCGTTTGCTGGCTTTGTGCATCTCTTGCCCCAAAATTTTGAGGCTACCTGCCTGCATCGATCGCAACCCGCCAATCAGGGTGAGCAATGTGGTTTTACCCGAACCTGACGGCCCGGTCATAATCACAATTTCGCCAGTGTAAATTTCTAAATTGATATCAAATAAAATTTGCTTGCGCAGTTCGTTTTTACCAAAGTAGTGATCAAGCTGAGTGGCTGCGATCGCTGGCGCAGGCTTTGAAAGAGGCGTTTCTGGTTTTGGGTTGTGAGTCAGATTTAAAGTGTCTGGCAACATACAGTTTGAGCCACGCTTAGAGTTTGCCTAAAAAATATCAGCCGGATCAGCCGCGCGTAGCTTGCGCATGGCGATCGCGCCAGAGCCAACACACATAATGATGGTCAATATCAGCACCGTTGTCGCCCGACTAAACTTCATGCCAATGGGCAGCAAAGTAGCTGACTTAAACAGGGTATACAACCCATTAGCCAGCAAAAAGCCAGGGATAAACCCCAAAATGGCTAAAAATAAAGCCTCTTGCACAATAATGCTGACTAAATAGCGATCGCTATAGCCCATTGCCTTGAGAGTGGCATATTCAGGCAAATGATCAGATACATCGGTATAGAGAATTTGATAAACAATCACTGCGCCCACCAAAAAACCGACAGCGACGCCTAAGCCAAACGTAAAACCGATTGCCGAGCCTGTTTCCCAATAAATCCGCTCACGGGTTTCAAATTCTTCTAAGGTTAAAACCAATATTTTTTCTGGCAACGTTGCCTGTAACGTCGCTTGCACGTCGGCAATATTGGCACCCGGTTCTAGACGAATAACCCCGACATCAATCTCAGCGGCTTGGCGTTGGGGAAACAAGCGTAAAAACGTAGAGTTACTAGTAACTAAATTACCTTCGGCTGAGAAAGAAGACCCCAGCAAAAAGAGGCCAACAACTTGAATTTGCAAGTCGTTAACTTGCACCGCCAGAGAGTTGTCCGTTTCCAGCAATTTGGCCACGCCACCCAGTTGGGGCAGACTACCGCGATCAAAAAGTGCCCGGTTTAAAAGCTTCAGTTTAGCCAGATTTTGATTGATTTCAGGTGAATCAAAAGCTGGCCGAATCGGGTCAATGCCATAAACAAAAATTTGCCGACTAGCGCCATTATCGGGATTGCGCCAGGTGGCCTGACCAATGTAGAGCGGACTGATAGAACCCACTCCCTCGACACCCGCCGCGCGATACAGGTCATCTCGCGAAAAACTTTTAACCGAAGCCAGATTGTCTGACAACCGATTAATTAAAAACAAATCCCCTTGCAACGTTGTGTAAGGGCTGACCTGCGAATCAAACAGGGCATCTCGAACCCCCAGTTGAAAAAACATCAAAAAATCGGCAAACGTAATCCCGGCAATGGCGGCTAAAAGGCGCGTTTTTTGACGGCTCATTTGTAGCCATGCTAAGGGCGTTTTGCGAAAGAAATTACCCAACATGAATCATTCTAATGAGAAGGTTTATGGCAAGCTAAGGACGGATGTTTCGACAGGTAAATCTACCTGCACTTGCAGGTTGGTGAGATTGGCTACCCGTTGGCTATCCGCTGGATTAAGGCGAATTTTGACTTGAATCACCTTGCGATCGAGATTTTCACCGGGTTCGCCACTGGTGACTTCTTGTTGCAGCACTTGTAAGCCAATCAGACGAACCACACCGCGTAATTCACCTGTAAAAGATTCGCTGGTGATGAGAGCCGTTTGACCTTCTCGAATTTTGCTAATGTCTGTTTGATAGACTTCAGCGACGACCTGCATTTGGTCAGTCTCGCCGAGTTCGACAATGCCGTTGCCCGCTACCACTTCGCCAGGGCGCGTATAAATATTGAGGATACGGCCAGCAATAGGGGCACGAATGTAGACTTCCGCCAGATCGGCTTCAGCCCTTTTAACAGCGGCGATCGCCCGTTCGACTTCTGCTTGGGCGGCTTGTACATCCACCGGACGAACTTCGGCAATTTGAGCAAGGGTCGCCTGAGCTTGTTTGATTTGCTCTTGCAGGCTGGCTTGACTGCGGCTTTGCGTGGCTCTGGCTTCGTTGAGTTGGGCTTGACTGGTATCTAGCGTCAGTTGTCTTTGCGCTAGCTCCGATGCGGAAATCGCCCCCGACTGATACAGCGAGCGGTAGCGATTGTATTCGGCTTCAGCCGTTTTAAGTTCTGCCTGCCGCCGCGCAATGGTGGCCTGTTGGGTAGCAATATCGCCTGTTAGCTCTCGCTGTAGCCGCATAATTTCAGCTTCTTGAGCCGCAATTTCTCCTACTTTTGCGCCCGCTTGCACTCTGGCTAGCTCTGCCTGGGCAACCCCTACCTGGGCTTCAGCTTCTAGCACGGCGTTTTGCAGGCGATCGCGAGACTCTAGCACCGCAATGACCTGGCCGACTTCAACGCGATCGCCTTGCTCCACTTGCAGTTCCGCAACGCGGTCGTTGCCTAAGGTAGCCGGAACAGACACTTGAATCACTTCAGTAGCAGGTTCTAGCCGTCCTAAAGCCGTGACTTGCTCAACGACATCAGCTTTGGCCTCGGCAGGGGCTGGGGGCTGGCTGGGTTGCCTGAGTTGAGCAATGCCATAAAGGGCAATTGCTCCAGAAACAGCGGTCGCGATCGCGATTAATATCAGGATCCAGCGATAATTAGGCTTAGCCAGCGTTTGAAAGTTCATGGGGGAATAGCTAACCAATAGCAAACGGTTCAGTTGAGGGGCTGTTTTCAGCCAGACAGCTTAAGCGGCAGTTGTTGACCAGTTAGCCCAGTCTTGCGGCTTTAAGAAGGTGCGGTACAGTTCGGCTTCGGGAGAGTCGGGTTCGGGCTGGTAGCCATATTCCCAGCGCACCAGGGGAGGTAAAGACATCAAAATAGATTCGGTGCGGCCATTGGTTTGCAACCCAAAGATGGTGCCCCGGTCGTACACCAAGTTGAATTCAACATAACGACCACGCCGATAAAGCTGAAAATGACGCTGGCGATCGCTGTAAGCCATTGCTTGACGACGTTCGACAATGGGTAAGTAGGCCGGTAAAAAGGCTTCACCGCAGCTTTGGACAAAGGCAAAAATTTGCTCCCAACTGCGCGGCGGCAACTCACCCACTTGGGCGCTGTAGGCGGCGGCAGTGCCTTCTGGCTGAGGACCACGATACAACGCGCCTTGGCCGTCTTGGTAGTCAAAAAACACCCCCCCAACTCCCCGTGTTTCCTGGCGGTGTTTGAGATAAAAATACTCATCACACCAGCGCTTAAATACCGGGTAGTACTCAGGCTGATGGCGATCGCAGCTCTGCTTAAAAGTGGTGTGAAAGTGAGCCGCATCTTCTGCAAAGGGGTAGTAGGGGGTCAAATCGGCTCCTCCGCCAAACCACCACACCGGGCCAGCTTCAAAATAGCGGTAGTTGAGATGAACGGTCGGTACATAGGGATTGTGCGGGTGCAGTACCAGCGAAGTACCCGTAGCGTAAAATCGATGTCCTGCCGCTTCGGGGCGTTGGGTCAAAATTGAGGCAGGCAAATGATCGCCCCAAACTTCAGAAAAGTTGACACCGCCTTGCTCAAAAACCGTGCCGCCCCGCATCACTCGCGATCGCCCACCGCCGCCTTCCGGACGCTCCCAGGTATCTTCTTGAAATTGCCCCTCGCCGTCTAGACGCTGCAAGGCGTGGCAAATTTGGTCTTGTAGCTGCTGCATCCACTGGCTAACTTGGGCTTTAGCCGCTGGTGGCGGTAGCGAGGGAGATAGGGTTGCTTGAGGGGTTGAAGCGGCTGTGATCATCGCTGAGATCTCCTTAACAAAAGTGCTGGCAATTTCAGGCTGGGCTGAAACAGGGCTGCTTGGCAGACAGCGCTGCTAGCGGCGGTTTTTCTGGCAAAAGAGGTGGGTGGCGGGGGGCTAATCCCCGGCCTGAGCCAACCACTGGGCGGCCTCTTTGGCGTGGTAGGTCAAAATTAAATCGGCTCCGGCTCGCTTGAAGCTGGTCAGGGTTTCTATGACCACCTGTTTTTCATCAATCCAGCCGTTGAGCGCCGCCGCTTTAACCATCGAATATTCACCCGACACGTTATAGGCAGCAACGGGCAGGCGGGTAGCTTGCTTAACCTGCCAGATAATGTCCATATAAGCCAAAGCTGGCTTCACCATTAGCATGTCTGCCCCTTCGGCAATGTCTAGCTCAACTTCTTTGAGGGCTTCGCGGGCGTTGCCAGGATCCATTTGATAGGTTCGGCGATCGCCAAATTGCGGTGCCGAGTCAGCCGCATCGCGAAAAGGCCCGTAGTAGGCAGAAGCATACTTGGCCGCATAAGAAAGAATAGGCGTTTCGGCAAAACCAGCGTCGTCTAACCCAGCGCGAATTGCCTGCACAAACCCGTCCATCATGCCAGAGGGGGCAATAATATCTACGCCAGCTTGAGCTTGAGAAACGGCTGTTTTTTGCAGTAGTGCCAGGGTCGGATCATTCAAAACCCGACCGCTGAGGTCGTTGACGTCTAAATAGCCGCAGTGTCCATGACGGGTATATTCACACAGACAGGTATCGGCGATGACGATCAGCCCTGGCACAGCTTGCTTAACCGCTGCGGCTGCTTTTTGAACAATGCCGCAGTCGTGCCACGCGCCAGTGGCTTCTAAGTCTTTGGTTTCCGGAATGCCAAACAAAATAATGGCAGGAATGCCGAGGTCGTAAACGGCTTTGGCTTCCTCCACGATTTTATCGACGGAAAGCTGATAAACCCCTGGCATGGACTTGACGGGCTGGGCAATGCTAGCCCCCGGCACGGCAAATAAGGGATAGATCAAGTCGTTAACGGTTAAAACCGTTTCCCGCACGAGGCGTCGCATGGTGGCTCCGCTGCGCAAACGCCGCGGTCGATGAGTTGGAAACATAGTCGCTTAACTCCGCTGAACCGCTGTAAAAATTTCGTCTAAAATGGCTTGGGCACCCTGCTGGCGTAGCTTTTGAGCCAGTTGTTGCCCTAAAGCTTCGGCTGCGATCGCGGCTCCGGTGACTTCATCTTTAATCAAGCGATCGCCCTGCAAACTAGCTACAACGCCTTTTAAGGTGAGGCGATCGCCCGCTAGCTGCGAATGAACCCCAATGGGTACCTGACAGCCCCCTTCGAGCGATCGCAAAAAGGCTCGCTCCGCCAACGTGCGATCGCGAGTCGGGATATGCTCAATCGTCTGAAGCAAATCAATCACCTCTGCATCATCCGCCCGACACTCAATGCCCAAAGCACCCTGGCCAACGGCGTAAAGAGACAGATCTAGCGGTAAGACCTGGTCAATGCGATCGCTTAATCCCAACCGCTGCAACCCGGCCACCGCCAGAATCAAAGCATCATAATCGCCCGCATCTAGCTTGGCTAAACGAGAGTTGACATTGCCGCGCACATCTTTGAACTGATAGCGAGGAAAGCGATGCCGCAACTGAGCCAAGCGCCGCAACGACGAGGTGCCAATCACTGCGCCTACTGGGAGCGTATCAATTTGTTTGCCTTGGTGCTGAGCATTTAAAACCAGAGCATCTGCCGGATTTTCGCGTTCGGTGATGGCTGCTAAAGTCAGCCCAGTGGGAAGCTGAGTGGGCAAGTCCTTCAGCGAATGCACCGCCAGGTCAATCTCCTGTTGCAACATGGCCAGTTCTAGTTCTTTGGTGAAAAGGCCCTTGTCACCAATTTTGGCCAGTGCCACATCTAAAATTTTGTCGCCCTGGGTAGACAGGGTATGAACCTCAAAAACCCGCTCTGGAAAGTGACGCTGTAGCTGCTGGCAAATCCACTCGGTTTGCACCAGCGCTAGCTGACTTTTGCGAGAGCCAATACGGATAGTACGGGTCGGGCGCGACAGGGTAAGCGTAGCTGAATTGGGTGGGGTCATCGCCATTAGTTCAAATCTGCAGAAGAATAGCTAAACTGCTTAACAGTTTCAAAGAAAAAGGCCACGTTCTCTTCTGGCGTGTTTTGCAACACCCCATGACCGAGATTCATAATGTGTTTTTGCCGACCCGCCTGCCGAATCGTCTCAAGAATGGTCTGGCGGATAAACTCTTGAGGGCCAAACAATACACAGGGATCCATGTTGCCTTGCACCCCTAGCTTGCGGCCGAGGCGTTGCCGCGCCGTGGTCATATCGACTGTCCAGTCAACGCTGACAATATCAACGCCCGACTCAGCCATAAACTCTAAAATGCCAGCGCTGTGGTTGATGTATAAAATCAGCGGCGTATCTGGATAGGTAGCTTTGACCTGCCGCACCACCTGCTGCAAATAAGGCAAAGAAAACGTTTTAAAATCGCTGGGGCTGAGCTGTCCGGCCCAAGAGTCAAATAGCTGCACAACCTGCGCCCCCGACTCAATCTGGTAGCACGCATAAGTAGCGATCGCTGTTGCTAGCTTGTCTAAAAACTGATGCAACATCGCGGGCTGCGCATAGGCCATCTGCTTGATCACGGCGTAATCTTTTGAACTTTTACCTTCAATGGCATAAGCCGCCAGCGTCCAGGGAGCGCCCACAAACCCTAGAACCGTAGCTTCTGCCTGCACCTCATGCCGCAGCGTTTGTAAAATCTGATGCACAAAGGGCAAAGACGTATAGGGATCTAGAGGCGTTAAAGCATCTAGTTGCGCCTGAGTGCGAATTGGCTTTTCAAAGATTGGCCCTTTGCTTTCTACAATGTCAAACGGAATGCCTATGCCGGGTAACGGTGTGAGAATGTCTGAAAACATAATCACCCCATCAGGCCGAAAAGCTTGGAAAGGCTGAAGAGAAATTTCTACTGCCAAATCAGGATTTTCAGAGCGTTCGCGAAAGGAAGGATATTTCTGCCGTAAGTCTCGGTAAACCTTCATATAGCGTCCGGCCTGACGCATCATCCAAACCGGAGGGCGGTCTACCGCTTCCCCTCTGGCCGCTTGCAGCAGTTTTGTGTTCTCCATACAGGCTCTCTCCATCAGCAAGTTTTATACATTCAAGTCCAGCGACAAAGCCACTGGCAATTTTGGTTGCGGGTTTGCCCCCTTGCCCCATCTTTAATGCGCCAATAGCGAAGGAACGGCTGATTGGCCGTTGGCGGCTGTCAGCAACTCAGCTTCAGGGGCGGCTGGGGCTTGAGCACCTAAACCCCAGCCCATCGCTAAATATTTTTGCCGTAGCTTGCGGAAGGTCAAATCCAGGGCATCAGCGGCGACGTGTTGTTCTGCCGAAATGCGCGGCAAAACTTGGTCGGGGATAGTCTCTACCACAAGGGTGTCTTCGTAAGCCAGTTTGTAGTCCAGCTTTTTCACCCACCCATCCAATAGGGGGAGCGGCAAGACGTTGCGATACAGCATCCGCTTAGCACAGGTTGTGTGGTCGTCAATCGGGACGAAAGCGACCAAAATACCGAAGCGAATATCCGACTTTGCCCCTTTACCGATGCTGATTTCTGCCAGGGTGACATTGGGCAAATAAAAGCTGAGGCGCGTGGTGAGATCGGGGCGTTTGCCCAGCAGCGTGTTCAGCGTACTTTTGGAATTGCTCAGCGACGCATATTTGACCGAGGCTACCGCACTCCAAGCATCCGACTCTACCGGATAGCGAATGACGGTATGCAGGGGAATGCGCTGCCCGAACGACTTTTTATGAATAGCAATGACATGGGCAAAGTCGATATTGGCCTGCATTAGCCGGGTATAGCTGGCATGTTCGATCGCTTCATGTTCCACCGGATGCATACCAGCTAGGTCGGCTGGAAACGTTGGCAGTGGATGGCGTTCTGCTTCGGGTAGGTCGCCGTAAAACAGCCAGACATAGCCATACTTTTCTTGAACCGGATAGGTCTTAACCTGCGCTTGGGGGGGAATGGGCAGGTCTGGCCCATTGGAGGGAATGTTGATGCAGCGGCCATTGGCTTGAAACTTCCAGCCATGATAGGGGCAGTGGAGGCAATCGTCTTTGACGGAGCCTAAAGACAGCGCCGCGCCACGATGAGGGCACTGGTCTTGTAGAGCAATCACCTGCCCTTGGCTGTGGCGGTAAAGCACAAATCTCTGGTTTAGCATCTGCACCTGCTTGGGTTGGCTGGTGACAGCAGAGCTAAACTCGCAGGCGTACCAAAAGTTTTTCAACATGTTGACTTCTCGTTGCAGCGATGGTGATAAGCGGGTTTTAGTGGACTGAACTTGAGGTGAGTTCAGCCGTCGGCGTTGTATGACCGTTGGTTGGCAAAGAGAAGTCGGCAGCGGTTGGTTTAGCGTTAAGCCCCCAGCCCATAGCCATACATTTTTGCCGCAGTTTACGGTAAGCCAGCGGCAAAGCATCTGAAGGGGTGTGCACTTCTGCGGTAAAGCTGTCAGGAATGACGGGGGGATATTGGGATTCGCTGACGCCGCGATCTTCTTCACAAACTTTGTAGTGAAACTTGACGAAGAGAGGATCAGCCCACTTTTGTTTGAAGACACTGCGAAACTGAATTCGCTTGCTGATGGTTGTGGTTTCGTCTACGGGTACGTGAATGGCATAGTTCACCATTTTGCCGCGGACAAAGTCACTTTCTACGATGGTGATGTTGGGTAAATAAAAGGTGGTTTTGGCGTTAAGCTCCGTGCGCGAAGGGCGGAAAAAGAGTTTGAAAATGCCTTTGGGCTGGGTAAAGTTGGCGTACTTTAACTTGGCGCTAATCCCCCAGTTTTCTTCTTTTACTTCGTAGGGCGCAACCCGTGGATCTTGAGCAAAGCCAGCCCCAAATGACTTGGCATGTACCGTAGCCATGTGGGCTGGGCAAAGGGCGTTTTCGATCACGCGGGTGTAGTGAGCGTTGAACTTAACTTCTACAAAGATGGGGTGAAAGTTAGGGTCGTCGTATTCTGGTAAGGGCGGAATAGGCGGGCGCTCGGCTGCGGGCAAGTCGCCATAGAACATCCAGATAAAGCCGTATTTTTCTTGAACTGGATAGGAGGCGGTTTGAGCCTTTTTCGGAATGGGATGATCTTGACCGTTGGCCGGAATGTCGATGCATTGGCCGTCTGCTTGAAACTTCCAGCCGTGATAGGGGCAGCGAATGCAATTGTCTTCGACCCAACCTAAAGAAAGGGCGGCTCCTCGGTGAGGACAGCGATCGCTTAGCACAGCAACTTGTCCTTGGGCATCGCGGTAAAGCACAAAATTTTGCCCTAGCATTTTGATTGGTTTGGGCTGATCGCTCACGGCTGAGCTGAATTCACAGGCGTACCAGAAGTTTTTTAACATGCTTACACTCCAGCAATAGAGAATTTTTGCAGGGGGTTGAAGGTTAAACCTTAGAAGGGGTTTTAGCCGTTGGGCTGGGTTGTTCTGCGGTTTCTAGGTTGAACAACCGCTGTAGGGTTTGAATCTCAAGTCGCTGGGATTCGATGTCGCGTTGGGCTCGTAGCTGCACCATGGGATCGTGCAAAATTTTGTTGACGATGCCTCGGGTGAGGGCTTCGATGACATCTTTTTGCTTTTTGCCAAACTCTGAACCAAGCCGCGATAAGGCTTTTTCGAGTTCTTGAGCGCGAATTGTTTCTACTTTTTCCCGCAGGCAGCTAATGGTTGAAACTGCCTCTCGCGATCGCAGCCAGTTGCGAAATGTTTCGGCTTCTGCGGCAATCAGTTGTTGAGCTTCTAGAGCCGCTTGGCGACGGCTTTCTTGGTTTTGCGCCAGGACGCTCTTTAAATCATCAACGTTGAAAACGTAGACGCCAATTAACTGGTTGACATCAGCCGCGACGTTTCGCGGTACTGAAATGTCAATTAGCATCAACAACTGCTGAGGTTCTAAAACCGCTTGCAGTTGGGCTTGATTGATTAACGGTTCGGTTGCCGCTGTGCTGGTAAAAACAATATCAGAGGCGGCGACGACCGCCATCAGGTCGTTTAAGCTGTGGCAGTGTATTTGAGCTTGATCAAATTGGTGGGCAAATTCTTCAGCCCGCTCGCGTGAACGATTGACCACAGCAATTTGCTGAACGCCTTTAGCAATCAGGTGCTTAACTAAGAGCTGAGCCATCTTGCCTGCCCCGACAATCGTGATCCGACGGCTAGACAAATCTTCGGTTTTGATGGCGGCTAGCTCTACAGCGGCGGCACTGACCGAAATAGCCCCGGTGCAAATTGAAGTTTCCGTCCGAACGCGTTTGGCGATCGTAATGGCTTGCTTAAAGAGCTGGTTGAGCACCAGTTTGATGCCTTTGCAGGCTTGAGCCATTTGATAAGCCCGTTTGACTTGCGCCAGAATTTGCCCTTCGCCTAGTACCAAACTGTCTAGCCCAGAAGCAACCTGCATGAGATGGCAAACGGCTTCTTGTTGAGACAGGGTAAAAAGGTGTTCTTGCAGCTCTGGTGCAGACAGTTGGCTGTACTGACACATAAACTCAATGACTTCTTGTGTCGCCCGCTCTAGAGCCAAAACGGCCACGTATATTTCAAGACGGTTACAGGTGCTCAGAATTGCGGCCTCTTGGATATGAGGGTAGCTGCACAGATAAGCGATCGCCGCTTCTATTTGTGGCTCTGCAATGCTGAGCTTTTCGCGCACTTCTACGGGCGCAGTCTTATGACTCAAGCCCACAATGACAACGGTCATGTCTCCTTCCTTGAGGTTGTCCTTCTCACAGCTAGACGTAACTTCAGTCGAGTCAGGGTTGGTGATCTTGGCGAGGACATCGCGTTTGCGCCACTTGGAGTCGCTTGCCTCAAAAGGGTTGGCCAAGCGCTCTTTAGGGAGTTCCCCCCAAAAAAGCAAAGTCAAACGAAAATTCGCCCAAGATCAGGAAAAGCAAAATCATTAACACGGTCGTCAAAGCGATCGCCTTAGCTGGCAGCTTGCCGCGATTGGCGGTATTAGCGATCGCCGCTTGGGGCGCTGCGGCTGGCAAGGGGTCAGCGCTAACGGCTAGCGGTAAAGGCTGGTTAAAGTTAGCCGCGATCGCCGCTTCGTATTGAATAAAACCAGGGTTGAACAGACCTTGGGGATCATATTTCTGCTTCATGGCGTTGACCTGAGGCCAATACTCGCCAAACTGTTTTTGCCACTGAGCGCGTTCAAAATCTACCCAACTCACCAGATAGCGCTTTCCGCCTTTTTGGAAACCAACCTCGGTGAGATGATCTAGCTGCTTCAGTACGGGTTCCAGCCGAGCTTTGGGCACGGTTGGATACATGCCAAAAGCCAGAATTAGCTCCGCTTGGGGCAGAGAAAACATCGGCATGTGGGTGTTGCGAGACAATAAACTAAACGACCCCATTGGAGTCGTGCGAAAGTCAATAAATGAAGGAACCAGATTCAGCGCCGTTTCAAAAAACTCTTTGGCTGCCGAGGCGGGTAGCAACACATCTAGCCACGGATTCGCAGTTTCCACCGGATGGGGAACCTGCATTAAAGGCTGCACATATTGGGTAAAGGCCAAATCTTCGGTGTGAATATGGCGGTAAAAGTTGAGATCAGCGAAAAAAGCATCTTCTTTGATTTCATCTTCAGACTCAAATTCAAAGGTCGCCTGGATGCGATAAAACCATTGAATCAGCGGTCGAATGCCTCCCCCCGCTCTAGAAAAGCCCAGCACACAAGGCGAAAATAGCGTTAGCAAAGCATCGACCTGCTCGGCTTGAACCAGCGATCGCTGATCTTGAAGCGCTAAATCTAAATCGTCATAACACAAAAAGTAAGTGCGCGTCCGCGATCGATATTTTCTCAGGCGGTGCTGTACTTGAGTAATAATGCCAAACTGCCCAAACCCACACAAAACGTGGTTAAACAACTCGCTATTTTCGGTTGGCGAACACCAGACCACATCACCTGTAGCCGTCACCACTTCTAAACCCAAGCAGTTATCGGCTTGAGAACCATAGCGAAATGAGTTTTGCCCCAAACCAGCCGCAGAGTGCGTGCCACCTAACGTCACGTCCAAATTGTTGGTCAATACCGGAGGAACCACGCCTGCTGGCAAAGAAGCCTCCACAATTTGCTGCCAGGTGGCTCCGGCATCGGCTTTAAACCACAAGTGATCTGCCTGTAGCTCATGGAGTTGATTCAGGCTTCTCATATCGAGCAAAATGCCCCCTTCGCTGAGAGCCTGGCCGTTGAGCGAATGTCCGGCAGCACGCGATGCAATGGTCAATCCTTGCGCCGCTGCATACTTAACGACTTGAGCCACATCAGACGAACTTTGAGGTCGAACAACGACCTGAGGCTGTTTATAAGCAACTCCACCAAAATCGCGAGAAACGGCGGCTAGATCGTCTGCCGCACTGCTGACTTCACCCGCAATTATCGGCTTTAAATCCGATACAACACTCTTCATACAAAACCTTGGTAAATTACCTGGGCAAACCTGGTAGAAACCAGTTGAAACGCTCTTTTTTCTCAATCGCGATCGCCGAGAAACTGAGCTTTGGCAAAATATTTCTAGCTTGAGAAGCGCATCTTCAGCATTCTGATGCCAACCTGAATCAAACTAGGCACCAAGCGGACAAAACCAACCAGGCGAGCAATCAGATTCGGCGCAGTTGTAGCGGGTGCTGTCATAGTTTGAGCCGCTCTTTCGTATTTAAAGACGCAGACACAGGCTCCTTCAGCTTTTTTGCTTAAAATCTCAGCTTTTAACCCTGGGAAAGCCCGTCTAGCCGCTTCCTGCTCCATCTCACAAAAAAGTCGGCAGGGTGTTTCAAACCCATACTCTTTATCCAGCCCCAAAAAAGGGCAGACCCGCTGAATTTCTAACGTGGCATCAATGCCATTTTGGGAAACATCCACCACTTCTGTTTGAAAGCCCATCAAAGCTAAAAGCGGCACTGCCTTACTAAACCCTTCAGCTAAAGGAGCATGGTCAATAAATGTTCCCATAAGCGCTTTTTGCTGAGCCGGATACTTTTCAAGCATCGCTTCATAAGCAGCGTCATCTCCGATCTCGGCTGCTAATTTCTGGTACCGAACGAATCGCTTTCTAAACAGGCTGTTAGCTTTCGATTCATCAAAGGTCAAGATGTCTTCGATGCGTAGATCGCCTTGCCCCCTTTTCTCCTCCATGTTTGCTCCTTACTCTCAACACGCTTTAGTGCAGCTAACCGCCATCAACCTTTAACAGCCTTATTTGCTAGAGAACAAGTAAGACAAAATAACCACTAGCGCAATGTATCTCAGGACATTGCAATACCCCAATACAATGTCAACTTCTCGTCTTCTAGCAATCCGCTTAAGTTTTCCAGCCTGCCCAAAACTGCCATGATTTTCTATGACAGACAGCAACTTTCTGTTGATTTTGAATCGATGCATGAAATTGTTCCTAGCTCTCATTCCTTTCAGGGTTAGCAGTTGCGTTTTTTTCATGGCACCAATGTCACTGATTTGCGGGGGTTAATCATGCTGGGCTTAATAGCTGCCAGATTGCAGTTGTCAGCCGCTTTATACCCACTCTCTGGGCTGCTTCAAAACCGCTCTGAGGCTAGCTTCTTGGCTACCTAGATTAGGTTGATCGTCATACGTCCAAGAAGCAGCGGGTGGCATACAATTAAAAATGCTTTGATGGTTAACCATGCCGCTGGCTAAACCAAAGCGAGCGCCTCGATCAGAAGTCAAAATAAACTCTACATAACGACCTCGGACAATACGCTGCCACTGTTTGTTTTCTTCAGTGAAGCTCATATCCTTACACCGCTCAACAATCGGTAAATAAGCTTGAGGAAATACCTTGGTGCAGTCGGTCACAAATTCAAGCAATTGCTCAGCCGGAAGGTGATTTAACTGATCGAAAAAGATACCACCAATGCCTCTGCTTTCTCCCCGGTGAGAAATGTGGAAATAGTCATCGCACCACTTCTTAAAGCGTGGATAATAAGCGACATCATACTGATCACAAACGGCTTTGTGAGCTTTGTGGAAATGTACAGCATCTTCCTCAAAAAGATAGGCCGGGGTTAGATCTGCTCCACCGCCAAACCACCAATACTGGGGTTCAGAAATTTTGCCGACCTGAAAGTAACGATAGTTACAGTGAACAATTGGCACCATCGGATTGCGGGGATGAATGACAAAGCTAGTACCCGTTGCAAAGAAGGGGGTGCCTTTTTCACTATCAATTTGGTCAGCTTCGTCAGTCGCCAGTGCCCCGGCTTTTTGAAAGGTCATTCCGGGAGGAAGTTCACCATTGATAGCGACGTAGTTAACGCCAATTTTTTCAAAAACTGTACCCCCTAGTAAGGCTCGATCAATATATATTGAGTCTCCTTTGCTCTCTCCCATAACCCAAGTATTATTTTCACGAGTCCAGGGTTGCTCAGTGAAGGCTGTACCATCTAACTGCTCAATCGCCTGACATGTATCATCAAACATTTGTCTGAATACACTTTTTGTGGCTTTGAGCAAATTTTCTTGTTGCTGTTTAGGCTCTAGGGTTGTGAGCATAATCTTCATCCTCGTCGGAGTCGATAATTGTTTAGAAGACAATAGGCAAAATTTTTTAAGCCTAAATAAACTGCCGATTTTAGAACTCTAGCAGCGACTAGAAAATGAATTCAAGATAATTTCTTATAGCGTCTATATGCAAAGTTCTATCTTTTATTCATAGTGCGTGTCAAGCTTTTGGGAAAAATAATAAAAATTTTGTTTTTGCGGGAACCAATTGATAAATGTAGCTGGGAGATACAAAAGTCTGAGGCTAAATCAACAACAGTAAAGTTAGTTAGCGTGATTTAAAGAACGCTACCTTTTTACCTTTAGAGGGTATTTACGAATGTCTAAAATAATTTGGCTACATTGATTTTTCAGGTCATCGGTAGTAACACCTCTTATTGACAGATAATTAGTTAGTAAGTAGAACGTTTTTGTCTCCGTAAAACTGCTTAAACCGTTTTACGATCTACTTATCTAAGCGTGTTAAAAAAGGTCACACATGCATGACCGTATAAAAATGAATTGTTTACCTTCAAAGACTCGATGACTCATTGAAAACAGCCATTTGAAAGTCATAAGTTTTTGGGTCATTTTTGCCAGAAAGTTTAGGTAAAGAATTAGACAAAGCTAAAATTAGCGCTGTTAAGATTGAGTTGTTCTGGGTCAACCTCTGCTAAAACAGCTACCAAGTCGTTGTTAAAGAAGATACCTGCGCCTTGAGGTACCCCGTCAGGCGCTACCCCCAACGTGTAAGTACCTGGGGCAAAACCCGGTAGCTCAATCACATCTTCTGCCAGCGAAAAGTCAGTAATTAGGGCATAGTCGCTGTTGCCCTGGCTGCTGTAGAAGGCAAAGGGGCCTGCCCCCAAGACAAAGGTGTCTGCACCTCGACCGCCTGTGAGAACATCTTGCTCACTGCTGAAGTCGGGGGGGCCTGGGATGGGATTAGCACCTGTGAGGCGATCGCGTCCCTTGCCGCCATCAAGAACGTCATTGCCCGCAAAGCCAATTAGCTCGTCATCTCCGGCATTGCCCCAAAGCTGGTCATTGCCAGCTTCACCCAAAACAATGTCATCACCGCTGCCACCGCTGATGAAGTCATCACCTTCATCCCCATTGAGGCGGTCATCTCCAGCATCGCCAAACAACTGGTCATTACCGGGGCCTGCAAAGAAGCGATCGTTACCCGCACCGCCGCTAATGACATCATCACCATTGCCGCTGTTGAGGTAGTCATCTCCTTGATTGCCCTCCAGAATGTCGTCGCCCGCTTGGCCAAACAGGGTATCGTTACCCAAACCGCCCAAGAGCAAGTCATTACCCAAGCCACCAAAGAGCAAGTCATTGCCCCAGCCGCCGATGAGGGTGTCGTTACCTGAGATGGGAACGCTGGGCGCTTGTCCTGCTTCGGGTGCGCCAAAGAGCAGGTCGAAGTCACCGACGAGTTGGTCATCCCCTAAGCCACCGATGAGAACGTCATCTCCTTCTACGCCGAAAATCAGGTCATTGCCCAGGCCACCAAAGACGGTGTCGTTACCTGCCAGAGCGATGACAATGTCGTCTCCGGCAAGGGCATCAATAACGTCATCGTCAAAGCTGCCAAACAGGTTGTCATCCTCAACACTCGGCACCAAGGTCAAAGCTCGTGAGGAGATAGGCTGTCCCCCGTTGAGGTCTGGATTGAAAACAAAATTAGCGCTGTTAAGATTAAGTTGCTCTGGGTCAACCTCTGCTAAAACAGCTACCAAGTCGTTGTTAAAGAAGATACCTGCGCCTTGAGGTACCCCGTCAGGCGCTACCCCCAACGTGTAAGTACCTGGGGCAAAACCCGGTAGCTCAATCACATCTTCTGCCAGCGAAAAGTCAGTAATTAGGGCATAGTCGCTGTTGCCCTGGCTGCTGTAGAAGGCAAAGGGGCCTGCCCCCAAGACAAAGGTGTCTGCACCTCGACCGCCTGTGAGAACATCTTGCTCACTGCTGAAGTCGGGGGGGCCTGGGATGGGATTAGCACCTGTGAGGCGATCGCGTCCCTTGCCGCCATCAAGAACGTCATTGCCCGCAAAGCCAATTAGCTCGTCATCTCCGGCATTGCCCCAAAGCTGGTCATTGCCAGCTTCACCCAAAACAATGTCATCACCGCTGCCACCGCTGATGAAGTCATCACCTTCATCCCCATTGAGGCGGTCATCTCCAGCATCGCCAAACAACTGGTCATTACCGGGGCCTGCAAAGAAGCGATCGTTACCCGCACCGCCGCTAATGACATCATCACCATTGCCGCTGTTGAGGTAGTCATCTCCTTGATTGCCCTCCAGAATGTCGTCGCCCGCTTGGCCAAACAGGGTATCGTTACCCAAACCGCCCAAGAGCAAGTCATTACCCAAGCCACCAAAGAGCAAGTCATTGCCCCAGCCGCCGATGAGGGTGTCGTTACCTGAGATGGGAACGCTGGGCGCTTGTCCTGCTTCGGGTGCGCCAAAGAGCAGGTCGAAGTCACCGACGAGTTGGTCATCCCCTAAGCCACCGATGAGAACGTCATCTCCTTCTACGCCGAAAATCAGGTCATTGCCCAGGCCACCAAAGACGGTGTCGTTACCTGCCAGAGCGATGACAATGTCGTCTCCGGCAAGGGCATCAATAACGTCATCGTCAAAGCTGCCAAACAGGTTGTCATCCTCAACACTCGGCACCAGGGTCAAGGCTCGCGGTGCTGTACGCTTTGCCATATTTTGCTCTACCTCACAAATCTGAATACAGCTTTGAAGCTAAGTCGCTTGCCAACAAAAGTCGTGAGGGTGTTTTGACAACGAGATCAAAACACCCTCAAATTAAGAACTAGACAAAGTGGAAGTTAGCGCTCTCAAAGCTGAGTCTGGTCGCGTCAACATCCGCCAAAACAGCCACCAAGTCATCGTTTAAGAAGATGCCTGCCCCTTGAGGCTTGCCAGCAGGCGCAGCACCCAAGCGATAGGAGCCAGCATCGGCCAGTAGCTCAATCTGGTCTTTTCTGATTTCAAAGTCAGTAATCAGGGCGTAGTCGGTGTCGCCGCTCATTGTATAAAAGACCTGATCGCCAAAGATGGAATTGCGCAGTCCTAGCACGAACGTATCGCGGCCACTGCCTCCGGTTAAAACGTCTTGCTCGGTGGGGTCAACAAAGCCGCCGTAGGGGTTAAAGGCAATCAGGCGATCATGGCCGCTGCCCCCATCTAAAATGTCGTTGCCCGTACCGCCAACTAGCTCATCGTTGCCCGCTTCGCCGTAAACTTCGTCGTTGCCGATGTTGCCAATGACTAGGTCATGGCCGTTGCCACCGTAGAGAACATCGTCATCACTGTCGCCGTTCATCAGGTCGTTGCCGTTACCGCCATAGAGGCGATCGTTGCCAGCGCCTGAAAAAATCTGGTCATCGCCATTGCCGCCGTCTAGCAGGTCGTTGCCCGTACCCCCATTGAGGACGTCGAAGCCATTGCCGCCATAGAGGCTGTCATCACCACTTTGACCGACCAAAAAGTCATCTCCGGCTTCGCCAAAAATCAGGTCGTTGCCAAAACCGCCAAAGGCAATGTCATCGCCCGTACCGCCAAAAAGCTGGTCATCGCCAGGAAAACCGGGTAAATCGCTATCGTCAATATCTAAATCGCCGTATAGCTGGTCATTGCCCGTGCCGCCGTAGAGAACGTCATTGCCAAAACCGCCAGTGATGTTGTCGTCGCCAGCTCCGCCAAAAACGGTGTCATCGCCTGAAACGCTAAAGATGCTGTCTACTCCAGCCAGACCGAAGATAACGTCATTTTCAAGACCACCGACCAGCACATCATCCCCTGCTGTGGCAAATGGCGTCGGCGCTTGCGTATCGCCAGGAAAATCGACGAATTGAAATGTATCGCTATTGAGGTCAAAAGCTGCGGGATTAATGCCAGCAATGACTGCAATTAAGTCGTCGTTAAAGAAAATACCTGTGCCTTGAGGTACACCCGCAGGAGCCACGTCGAGGCTAAATGTACCTGGGGCATCGGTTGGTAGTTCGATGAGATCCTGGTTGAGTTCAAAGTCTGTGATTAAGGCGTAGTCGGTGTCGCCACTGGATGCGTAGAAAACTTGATTGCCAAAGATGGGGTTGTTTAACCCCAAAACGAAGGTATCGCGACCTTGCCCCCCTGTTAAAACGTCTTGCTCAGTCAAGTCAAAAAAGCCGCCATAGGGGTTAAAGGCAATCAGGCGATCGTCACCACTGCCTGCGTCTAAAATGTCGTTGCCCGTACCGCCGACTAGTTCATCATTGCCAGTGCCCCCGTAGACTTCATCGTTGCCGATGTTGCCAATGACTAAGTCGTTGCCGCTGCCCCCGTAGAGGACATCGTCATCGCTGTCACCATTCATCAGGTCGTCGCCACTGCCGCCAAACAGCCGATCGTTGCCAGCCCCAGAGAAAATTTGATCGTTCCCGGCACCGCCGTATAGGGAATCATCACCAGTGCCGCCATTAAGAACGTCAAAACCCTGTCCTCCATAAAGGCTGTCATTGCCACTTTGGCCGACGAGAAAGTCATTGCCCCAGCCGCCCCAAATCAGGTCGTTGCCGAAGCCGCCAAAAGCGATGTCATTGCCCAAGCCACCAAAGAGACGATCATCGCCAGGAAAGCCGGGTAAATCGCTATCGTCAATATCTAAATCGCCGTATAGCTGGTCGTTACCCGTGCCGCCGTAAAGATCATCGTTGCCAAAACCGCCAGTGATGTTGTCGTCGCCAGCTCCGCCAAAAACAGTGTCATCTCCTGAAACGCTGAAGATGCTATCTATTCCGGCTAGGCCAAAAATAATATCGCCTTCAAGACCACCCACTAAAACGTCGTCGCCAGGGGTAGGAACTGGGGTGGGTGCTTTGGTTGTCGGTTGCTGATTTGCCATTGGGTTTCCTTCTCAACTTTGCAAGTGAATAAAAAGCGATCGCTAAAAAACTCTAAAAACTTGTACGCAAATTGCTCTAAGCGGCTCAAAACTGCCATAAGCCAGCCATAGACAGACTTCTGGCATCAGTTGAACGTTTTTATTTGCAGCGGATATAAGCCTTTATGCAGACTGATTTTGAAGACTAAGCAGCCCAAACAGACACAGCCCGTTGCATCAACAAGCTATGTTGCAAATTGAATTTCTGACGCTTAAGCAACGCAGTGGCAACTCAGATGATTTTTGATTAATCCGTGGAGTCGCGTCGCTACGAACCTAAACACCGTGTCAGTAAGGTTTGAACGGCTTTTGAATGCTTCAACAGCTTGCATTCAACTCAACGACAGCCCAACACACTGTCCAACTTTGGAAATAGATGGGCAGAAAATAAAATTTGGACTGTAATGCTTGAGCTATTTTGCTTTAAACTAACTAACGCTTCTAGCAAAACTAGAACAGCTAGAAATCAAAAACAAATAGCGACTAACTTTTTAAGCGATTAGAAAAAGCGTCAGCGAGTAAGACACTTTTTTGGGCTTTGACTAGAAAACCGAAGTCTTTAAGATCACTCGAATATGACGTAAACATTGTTTTGTTTGTTCCCCTTAAAACAGAACTCAAAAGTAAATTTTCAAGGAAAAGAACAAAATGTTGTCGGCCTTGGAGTAAATTGAATTACTCACGGTGGTTATAACGATCGTACAGAAACATGGCAAAAAACGACCTGAAAGCTATTAGAATCAAAGACTTCTAATATTTAAAAATTAGGCTTGCCAAAAGCTCTCGGAGCGTAGTGAAGGTATAAAAGCTTACTGTTGAGTTTTTCAACTATCTTTAAAGTAGAAGCTGAAATAGCATCTCAATAAGCCGAAAATCACTATTGCTAGTTAGCAAATTGGCAAATCCTCCTGATTCAGCCCGTTTTTTAATAATTTCTTTGGATTCAAGGGAATGCTAGCAACAGCACATTAAATGTTTATTAAAAAAGAGTCTTGCTTGGGTTAAAAGTCAATTAACGGGTGACCTTGTAATTACGGTACTTATAGGATCCCAAAAAGAGGATAACCATCTTGGCAGACTAATTTTTGTTTAGAGAAAATTAAGCTGGATCTAGTAACTGATTGCGGGGTAGCGATCGCCCATTGCAGCTAGGTGATCCACTAACTCGTCTCTATCAAATTCTGCAGCATCCAGAGGTGTCACGATGACGGTAATGATGACCCCGGAGCATTGGCAAGCGGCAAAGGCGATCGCTCAAGATTTATCGGCAATGAGGATCGATGTTAATGAGCTTAAAAAGGTAGTAGCGTACCTCTGCTGGCTACGGCATCGAGGAAATGGTGTAAATAAAGAGGGTCTGTTTCACTATCTCTCAACTTTGGCTAAGCAGGGTGAGGTTCGTAGTAACCAAACGCCTCGATACTATCAAGCGATTAATCAGGCTTGTGTCAGTCATTTGCGATCGCTTGACTTAGAAGGCGATGCTTTGATTCAGGTACTGGGTTGGGCTGGAAGGCTGCATCATTAGGCTGCGGTTTGCTATTTTCTCTAACTTTTAAGTTCTCGCCTAAAGGATTGATCAATCTAGCCGTCTCGACTAGAATTGGGGCAATCCATTAAGACCTCCATAGGTCAGCCGAACCTTGAAAACCGCATAATCTCGTTGACCTATGGAGATAGCTTGCCCTGTAAGGGTTTCAGCTATCTGTGTTTCCTTATTTTGGGGTTCAACTCTCGGTTTTTAGGGTATATTTTGACCTATGGAGATTTGCAGGGTTGAAACTCAGGTTAGACAAAGGCTTCAAAAAGGAAGGGTTGCCTAACCTTTTCCCCGCAAGGGGACGGAAACTGCTCCTGTTCGGAGGAACCATCACCTTGCGCGTCGGAATAGTTGCCTAACCTTTTCCCCGCAAGGGGACGGAAACTCCGTTCCGCAGGACTTAGATAGCCCTGTTCCTCTTCTTGTTGCCTAACCTTTTCCCCGCAAGGGGACGGAAACATCAAAGTCCTTGTAAACTAATGTGTTCGGAATTTGCATGTTGCCTAACCTTTTCCCCGCAAGGGGACGGAAACTTGAACGCCATTCTCTTCAACAAGTACAGGTTCTTTCGTATGTTGCCTAACCTTTTCCCCGCAAGGGGACGGAAACTAAGGCATAATAAATCTCCAGTAAACTAGAAAGAACCGTTGCCTAACCTTTTCCCCGCAAGGGGACGGAAACCAACGAAACCGTTGAAGTATCCACCTGCAACCATGCTAATCGTTGCCTAACCTTTTCCCCGCAAGGGGACGGAAACGTAGCATTCATGATCAAAAATCTCCAAAGAAAGAACGTTGTCTAACCTTTTCCCCGCAAGGGGACGGAAACAGTTGTCAGTGTTATCAGTGAACGTTGTAGAAGCCGCTTGGGCAACGAGTTGTCTAACCTTTTCCCCGCAAGGGGACGGAAACCACTAAAGTTGCACTAGACATGGTTAGATTTACTCGATTAACGTTGTCTAACCTTTTCCCCGCAAGGGGACGGAAACACAGGCTTGTTGAACTTAGTCATTTGTTTGCCTCCAAAGGGCATAGTTGTCTAACCTTTTCCCCGCAAGGGGACGGAAACATGGATTAAAATCCTTGTGCTTTTCGCACTTGTAGTTTTGTGGATTTGAAAGTTGCCTAACCTTTTCCCCGCAAGGGGACGGAAACTTTACCAGATAAAAGATCTATAACCATTGAATTCATTGATCTACACCAATAAGAGTTGCCTAACCTTTTCCCCGCAAGGGGACGGAAACAAGAGTAGCAATAGCTTTCATGGATTCACTCCGTTATGGAACGTTGCCTAACCTTTTCCCCGCAAGGGGACGGAAACCTCATGGGAATTATGTTCCTTAGAACTAACGACAAATTGTTGCCTAACCTTTTCCCCGCAAGGGGACGGAAACCGATTTACGGCGAGTCATCGTAGATGCTCCCAAAAAATAAACGTTACCCAACCATTTCCCCGCAAGGAGAATGAATATTCTAGGGCGCTATAAAACCCTGAATCTTAATAGTGCTATGGCTTTTTTAACTAAGCGGATGATGGGACTCGAACCCACGACATTCAGCTTGGGAAGCTGACGTT
>NZ_JBQLZL010000015.1:0-28824 GCF_052168255.1 Almyronema sp.
CTGCACTCAGGCGATCGCCTAGATGTCTAAAAACGGGCAAAGCTTAGCCACCTTTGCCCCCAGCCGCTCAGATCAGAGCCAAGCGGCTGTTTAGCACAGAGGCGATCGCCGCTTACTCTTCCATAGGTGGCACCGGATCATAGCCACCCGGATGAAACGGATGACAGCGCAAAATTCGGCGAATGGCCAGACCACTGCCGCGCCAGGGGCCAAAGCGCTCAATTGCCGTTAACGCATATTGCGAACAGGTGGGCTGAAAACGACAGCTTGGCGGAAACAGCGGCGAAATTAGCTGCCGATAAAGGCCAATAGCACCCAGTAAAAGTCTTGTCATCGCCTGCCCCCTTATGCAGATAAACCGTTTGCCTTCAAACTGCTGATGCGATCGCGCAGCCGATAGCAGACGGTTGTGTTTTTTATCCTAGCGAAGTTTGAGGGAAGGCAGGTTAGCCACCACCAGCGCCAACACCAGCTCACAGAGCGATTCAAACGGCTTAAACATCAAAAAGCTAACGCCCAAATCCCAAAAATTAGACTCATAAACGGCGTAATATTCAAACTCCTCAACCGCGATCGCCTGTAAAAAAATGACCAGATTAATCCAGCAATAGTGGAAGAGAGCAGTCCGCACCGCGAACTGTCCCCAAGAAAATCCAGCAGGATGAAAGCGAACGAGAAGATCTTGCATCATGCTCCGTGCCAGCGAGTGATCAAGCGAAAAGCTCAGCCGATAGCAAACGAACCTATCAAGTTGTGAAATTGCTGAATTGGGCGATCGCCAGACAGACTGCTTAGATCGCACTTTCGTCAGCATACTCAAAAAGAGTGGCAACTGAGAAGGGGAATGTACGGATTATTTTGTGGCAACCAGACCCGCTTTAAGGCGATCGCCTCATAGCGCCAACATCAGTTCCAGAGCAGACGGGCGCGGGCGGCTAAGCGGAGCTTAAGTTAGACGGTCTTCTTATCGCAGAAAAACTTTTTAGTCAACTTTAGTTGACACTTCGTTACAAAGGAGGCTATATTGTTTACAGTTAGTTACAAAGCTGATTTAACCAGCCTGAGCCAGCCGTATCCATTCTTAGCTGGCAACCCTTTATTAACTGTTCTAGAAATAAGGAGATATAGATATGGCAATCGTAATTGCACTGTTAGTCGTTGGTTGGGTAGCTGTAGCCCTAATTGGCAGCCAAGCTTATTTCCGGGGTGAGCAGTCCAAGCCTATCCACGAGCGCAACTGGAATTCTAGCGGCTTCGAGGCGATCGCCACTTCCGTCACTGGCCAAACCACCGACTACAGCAACCGCACCCCTGCTTACAGCGGTGATGCTTACACCAGCGAACTGCTGGCTAAGTAGTCAGCCCTTTTCCGGTAGGGCCAATTGAGAAACCGACAACTGGTTTATTTGTTCTGAGAGTCATCATTAGCTTCTAGCAAATCGCTAGGAGCTTTTTCTTTGACAATCGGCGGCAGTTGAGGCACCAAAACCACCAAGCTGCGAGGCTGACAGACAATTTCAACCGGGGTAGTGCCGATAATTTCACCATCAAGCACTACTTTTTGCGGCGGCGTTGTCTCAATGCGAATTTGAGCAGTGCGCAAAGCTACCATATCTTCGCGTTCCGGTGTGGTTTGCACCAGCGCTGAGCCGAACAGGTTCAGCAGCGTATTCACACTTTGCAGCTTGGTTTGGGCGGTTGAAATTGTCACATCTAGCAAGCCGTCATTGACGATCACCTGCCCCAAGCCTTGCGCTAACACCGAAGTCGGCGGGGCGGCATTGGCAATGGTGACTGCCCCCGACTGAAACTCCCGAATTTCGCCGTTAATCTCAATTTGGGTTTCAAACAGTTCTTGCTCGTTAAGCTGCTGAATGCCCGCAAAAATATAGCCCAATACGCCAAATCGCGCTTTGAGGTCACCATCGGCACGCTCTACCATGCCTGCTTCGTAGCCAATGCCAGCCAATAGCGTCATGGTTTGGTCGTTGCAGCGAGCAGTGTCGATCACCGTGGTCATTCCCGTCAAAATCACTTCGCAGGCTGCCCGCAAATCAGACGGAATATTTAAGACAGCCGCCAAGGCGTTGGCCGTGCCACGCGGCAAAATGCCCAGAGGAATTTCGGTGTTAACCAGGGTACTGGCGACGGCAGAAACCGTTCCATCCCCGCCAGAGGCAATTAGCAAATCTGCCCCCGCTGCGATCGCCTGTTTGGCCAGCGTCGTTGCGTCTATTGTGGGGGTTGTGCAGTGCACCGCTAGGTGAAGTCGTGGCTCTAGCACCTCGCGAATCAGGCTTAGCTGTTGCTGGGCATTACCCTGACCAGAAGCCGGATTAAAAATTAAATGGGCAACGCGCTGTCTGGCAAACTGGTTCAATAGCGCTTCAGCCGTTGCCAGGTTGGTTGCCAGTGGCACATTGTGTACGTTACAAATGCGCAATAAGGCATTGATGTCGGGTTCGTGCGGTTGGGCGTAGAGCGGGTCAATCAAAAAAATGACTGCTAATACGTCTTGACTGGCAACCTGGGCTGATATTTGGGCATCTCCTCCCAACGGCCCAGACAGCATTAGCTCAACGCTCAAGCGGGTATTGGCCTGTATGCGTTTTCCGGTTGTGCCAGTAGCAATCAGGTCGTAGCGCTGCAACACATCTTGATAGCGCTGGGCTAGGGTTACCATGTCATCTTTTTTGCCATCATGGGCAATCAGCGCGATCGTCGTCGGCATAAATCACCGTTACAGGTAAATTAGTTTTCTCGTTCTACTAAGATGACGTTTTCCGTTACTTTCTCAAACGTATCGTCATGACTAATTACAAAGAGCTGATTAAAGGTTCTAATCCGGGCGATCGCCTCTGCTAAGCTATCGCGTCGGGGACGATCCATATTCGTCGTCGGTTCATCAAAAAAGGCAATGTCGATATCAGCCAGCACCTTTAAGAGGGCTAGGCGTACTGCCAGGGCTGCACACATTTGCTCGCCGCCAGAAAGGTTGATAAAGCGGCGACTATGCGCACCCTCTTGCACCAGAATTTCATAGTCCCGTGTCCAGGTGAGGGCAACGTTTTGTCGATTCAACAGTTCGCGAAACAACCGATCGGCTTCTCGTGAAATACTTTGCACATAGCGTTCAGTAATGCGCGGCCCCGCTTCTTTGTAAACCTTACGGGCAAAGTTGATAAAGCGGCGCAGGCGATCGCGCTGCTTTAAGTCACTTTGGGCGCGATCGCGTCTTTCGGCTATTTGCTGGAGGTCGGCGAGTTGCTGATCCAGGGTTTGCAACAGTTGTTGCTGCTGCGGCAAACTGCCAAGCAGGCGATCGACTTGAGATTGGGTTTGCTGATAGGCGTGTTCGAGCTGCGGCAGGCGCTGTGGGTCGTAGCTTTGCTGAAGCTGTTCAAGCTGCTGCTGCTGCTGAGTCTGGCTGGCTTGCAACTGAGTAAGTTCTGTCGTGGCGGTTGCTAGCGCTGTAGCCAGTTGAGGCTGCGCTTGGGCTAGCTGCTGGTTTTGTAAATAGAGCAGATAGCCTGCCTGATGGGTTTGTTGTTGCTGGCGCAGGTCAGCCATTTGGGTGGCAAGGGTGGCAAACTGGCTAAGCTGCTGATCGATGTGGTTGAGCTGGGTTTGAATATCGGCTTGTGTCGCAGCAAGTTGTTGCTGGCGGGCTTGAACGTGCGGCTGTTGTTGCAGCGATCGCTCTAGAAAAAAGTGCCGACTGCGTGGATCTTGTAGCGCTGCGATCGCTGTTGCGATCTGGTTGTGCTGTTGCTGTAGCGTATCGGCGGTGGCTAAATCGGTTTGCAAAGCTTGAAGCTGCTGCTGCAAATCGGTTTGTTGCTGCTGAAGTTGCTGTAGCCGATTTTGGTGCAGCGGCAGCGCCGCCAAGTCTGAGCGTTGTTGATAAGCGTGCTGCAATTGCTGACGTAGCTGGTTTAATTGCTGCTGTAGGTGGCTAGCGGATGCTTGCGTCGCCAGGTCTTGCAAAATACTGGCGATCGCAGCGACAGTGGCCTGGTTGAGTTCTAGCCCAGCCGTAATCGCTTGACGTAGCGACTCAAGCGCTTCGTGGCTGAGCAGGGGCGCACTTTGTTGAATGACGGCTAAATTTTGCAGGGCGGTTTGAGCCTGAGTGGTATAGCGATCGCCCTGGCAACGGTTATTGTCTAGCAGTTGCTTCAGCTCGGCTTCAAACTGCTGGGCGGCTTCTACCCGGCTAATTTGCTGTTGCAGGCGATCGCGCTGTTGTTCTTGGGTCGAGATCTGGGCAACGGCGGCCTGCAGTGGTTGTAAACGCTGTAGGCGCTGCTCTATATCCGAGATTTCGGCTGTTACCTGGCTAAGCTGCTGCTGTAAGGCTTGCTGAGTTAGCCGTTGCTGTTGTTGGGTTTGCTGCTGCTGGGCGATCGCCTGTAGCTGCGCTTCTAAATCCGTTTGCTGCTGTACCAGCGGCTGTAGCTGTTTGAGTTCAGCCTGAGTCGTGGTCAGTTGTTCAAGTTGCAGCGTTAGACGGGTTAGTTCGGTTTGTTGCTGAATGAGTTGCTGCTGTAGAGTCTGCCGCTGGGTCTGCAACTGCTGTTGCTGCTGCTGTTGACTTGCTAGCGGCTGTAGGGCGGCTTCGGCTTTTTTGTAAGCTTCATAGGTGGATTGCTGAGCGGTGCAAATGGCTACTGCTTGCTGGGCTTGCTGCAAATTTTGCTCAAGTAGTTGCTGGGCTTGCTGCTTAGCCTGCACCTGGGTCTGAGCCTGCTGGCATTGTTGCTGGCATTGCTGTAGCTGGTTGACCTGCTGCCGCTGCTGTTGGCACTGCTCAAGCAGTTCTGCCAACCGCGCCTGTTGCTGCTGCAACTGAGTTTTGCTGTTGCTCAGGTCTTGGCTAATCTGCTGCTGTTGTTGCTGCAGAGCCGCCCAATTTTGCAACCTTTCTTCGTACTGATCAATTTCTTGCTGCTTGGCTTCGGCTTGGGCTTCGGCGTATTTTCTCAACAGGTTGGACTGTTTATAAACCGTACGATACGCTTCCACCTTTAAGATGGTGTCGAAAATGGGTTTGCGTTTATCAGGGGGCAGCAAAAAGTCAGCGGTGAAGGTGCCTTGAGGAACGCCGATGGTATTGGCAAAAAGCTGCGCCAAATCAGTGCCGGGGGCAACGCCTAAATGTTGTCTGAGCCAGGGCATCACCTCATCTTTGATGCGGGTATGGGGTAGCCGTTCGCTCAGTTGCGGATCGAAGAGCGTATAGCCTCGGCTAGTGCAACGCTGAACTTCGTAGGTACGGTTGTCGTGGCTTGAGACAAACTCAACTCTGACTTGAGCGCTGCTGCTGCCATTGCGCACTAAGTCTTCTTTTTTGTAGTCGCCCTGGTGGTTAAATAGCACCCAGGCGATCGCTTCGAGTAGGCTGGTTTTGCCTGCGCCATTTTCGCCGCAAATTGCGTTGGTGCCGGGTTGAAACGCAAAGTGGCGATCGCTGTGCGCCTTAAAATTTTTGAGCGTGAGTGAGAGAATCTGCACCATGCCTGCTGCAACGGTTACGACGGCTAAGGGCACTGTTCATCAGTACAGTTGCTCTAATAGCATAACGGCTTCTGCAGAACCTCGCTGTGACGTTGCTCAACTATTGGCAGATTGCCAGCATCGGTGAAGGGGTAGGCCAATGCAGGGGAGAAGGTGGCAGCGCTTTGGCCGATAATCCTGGCGATTGAGGCGTGAAAAATTCTAGCGCTGAGCAGTTTGCCATCGTTGTCGGTGTGGAAGCTGCTAGCTGAGCCACCTGTAGCTGAAATAGCGAAAGCGAATCTAAGGCAGCGGCTGAGCCAGGTTCAATTGCTTGAGGTTGATTGGCTGTTTGAGCTTGAGAAACCTGCAAGACGGTCGATAGCTCGGCAGCGGTTGGCTGGGTTGCTGGCGCACTGGCGATCGCTGTTGACTGTAACGGTTGAGTAGGGGATAGCGCCGTTGCGGTTGGGGTAGATTTCGCCCGCCGCTGCATTTCGGCAATTTCGCCCGTTTGCCCAGCAGACACCGTTTCTTGAGTGCTTTGATGGCTATTTAACAGCCAGACTAACCCGGTTGAGACTACGCAGGGTAGCAAAAATCCTAACAGACCCACCCGTAAGTAAGTGCGACGTCGAACTTGGCGGCTTTGCTTGAGATATTGCTGAGCCAGGGCTGAAGGTTCAGTTGGATGATTCTGCCAAAAAAGCTCTGCCTCAGTCAGGCGATTTTTAGACAGTAAATAGTCGAGGGCTAAAGGCTGGCCTTGCTGCTGCCATTCTTGCGCCGCGGCTTCTAAACGGCGCTGCTGTCTCAAAATCTCTCGCTTTGCTTGCAGCCAGTTGCGCAAAAGTGACCAGCTACGAATCAAAGACTCATGCACAATATCGACTGTGTCAACCGTAACTAAGGCGGCATCCACGCTGGCTGACTGGCTAAGCCAAGACTCTGTCTGTCTACCCATGGGGCTGCTTTGCTGCGTCGAGTTGACAACCACCAGTTTGGCCGTCACTAGCTTTTCTAGCGTTTGCTCAATTAGCTCGGCTGAAAACTCGTGATTGATCAGCTCAGACTTTTGAATTCGGCGGCGGCTGTCTTCTGTCCCTTCGCCTAGCTCACACAAACACAGAAAGATGCGCTGGGCGGCTTGCTGTTCTGCAGCAGAGAGACTTTCGTAAACCGCTGTCGCTCGCTGACTCAAAATTTCGCGAACGCCGCCTAGCTCGGCGTAAGCTTCTAGGGTTAATTGGCTAGTGGGCTGAGAAGCGTTGGCAATTTGCCGATGCCAGAGTTCAGCTAGCGTTAGCTGTAATAGCGGTAGTTCTCCGGGTGCGCCCACTACGTCTAGCAAAATGCTGTAAAGCAGGTTGGGATCGTACTGAATTTTTAGCTTTTTGGCGGGTTCAATGATGATGGATTTAATTTTTTCATAGCTGAGGGCTGTAACCGTCAGCAGGCTTTGACGCATCAAAACCGATAAGGTGGGATATAAATTGAGCGCATCTTTATAGTCTCCGCGCAGAGCCACCACCACCCGCAAGCGCGTTTCAGGTTCCTGCAAAGCTTGTAAAATGCAGTCAAAAAACTTTTGCCGCTGTACCTCGTCGCGGCACTGGCTAAAGATCTCTTCTAGCTGATCAACAATGAGCAGCAGTTGAGGCTTGGTGGCTGTTTGCAGACGAGTCTGCTTTTGCACGACCGTTTGTGAGGAAGACTGGGGTGGGGCAAAGCTAGCTTGAACCAGTTGGTTGAGTCCATGGCCTCCCGCTTCTAGAAAGCCCAGGGCTTGGCGCAACTGCTCGGCTCGGGCTAACCCAATCGCATCGGGATCGATAAAAGCCGTTGCCAGACTGGTAAGGGGTGAGTCAGTCGGCGTGAGGTATTTAATCTGCCATTGGTGGCTACCAGACAGTTTACCCGCTTGCAGTTGATGCACGAGTCCAGCTCGCAACAAAGACGTTTTACCGCTGCTGGATGCGCCAACAACAGCACAAAAACGCTGACGTTCAACGCTTTGCAAGAGTTGAGCCGTTAACTCTTCGCGGCCAAAGAAAAAGTCACCATGTCGTTCGGTAAAGGCAGCCAGCCCTTGATAGGGACAAAACTTCAGCGACAGTTGCTTCAGGCGATCGAGGGTAGAGGTTGGTGAGGTTGGCAGGGCGGCTACATATCTTCCCGCACGGGTCAGGATAATTTCGCTGCCAGAGGTTTCAAACAAAGGTTGTTGAATTTCGCCTTTGAGCTGCTGGCTGACTGAGCGCATCAAGCTGTGACTGGTGACTAAGCCTTGTTCGGCTTGTTCCGGTCTAAGCCCTGCTAAGAGCGCTTCGGTAAAGACGCTGTAGTCGGTTTCGAGCGACTGGTAAGCAGCTTCAAATTCGCGTGAGGCGGCCATAAACAGGCGATCGCTGCCTTGCCGTGCCCCTGGATCCGCTTCTAAAAAGTTCAGCAACTCGCCACTATGGCAGCAATCTAACCAAATGACTTTTTGCGGTACAGGGCTTTCTTGCAGCAGCCGCCGTAGCCAGAAAAGCGACAGACCGTAGATACCTGCTTCGGCATCGGTTTCGCTGGTAGCTAAATAGCCTTCACGAATGCCTGCATTGCGCTGAAAGCCATGACCGGAGAAGTAAAAAACAGCGGTTTGAGGCACCTGTTTGCCCGCTGGCTTAAATAGCTGAATCAGGGCATTTTCTAGCTGCCGCGTAGTAACTGCCGTATGTTGACCGACTTTGGGGGTATTCGCCTCAATAATTTCCGGCATGCGGTGAACTCGAAATTCACCGTAATTTTGCAGGCAACGGGCGATCGCCTCCGCATCATGACTAGGGGCATGGAGTCGCGGCAGTTTTTGATAGTGGCTAATCCCAACCACTAATGCATCTCGTACCATTTGTAGATGACCTCCGGGAAACCGTGACGAGTTGGTTCACTAGCTACCGTTGAGTAGTCTTAGGAAAGGAACTCGGTAAATCGAAAAAGCAATGAATGGAGTGGAAAAAACAGCTGAAAGTCACCCTGTATTTAGCTGTTAAAGCGGAGCATGACGAGGTGAAAACCGTTGTACTCCAAATCGTTTAGTAGAACTTAGAAGACCCAGACAGATAAAAGTTTTTACTGCAAAAATCACAAAAGTGAGAATAAAATCAGTTGCTTCTAAAAAGAGGGTTTCTATGAGAAAAGAGACTCAATAGACAGCCAATGACTGTCTGTGTGAATGGAGAATCACTGGCAGCTCTGATGGGGTTCAAAAAGTTCTAACAATAAAAAAAACTGCGAGTACGTCATCTTTTGGTTAAACCAACTCATAGAAGTTTGGACTAAAACATTGCGGATATTATCGTCACCCGCAGTCTCAACATATCCGCGTTAACCCTTACCCCTCAAGGGGGGTGTTACCCCTAAGGGGTTTGACAGTGTCTCGGCTTACGCAAAGTTTTTACTGAGACCAAGCCCTGTTTTCTCAGGGTTTCTCGCAGTTTTCAGTTCATTGAAGCGGCGAATACTGCAACAATCTCCGTGATTGCCCTGAGCTTTTTAGACTTAATCTGCGTAATTTCTTGGAGTGTGAAATCCCATTCTCCGCTAGATGACGTAACTTTTAGGCAATCTAGAGGATTCGCAAAAATATTAACTTAGTTGTCATAAACGCCAACTAAGAATGTCTTACCAACGCGATCGCTCATAGCGCTTTTCCGCAGCGCTACGAAATAAGATAGGTCAGGTATTTGAAATAAGTTGTATCGGTTTCTGCTATTTGAAGGAGAATTCAGTAATCGCTAGCTGTCCACCCAAACAATGGAACTTAACGCTTTGAATATCGTCCCCTTTGACCTGTAATAATTGATTCGGATCGATGCCAGATTTTGAAGTGGCTAAATTGGCATCTGCAATTTCTTCTTGAGCTACAATGCGCTGCTGCAGATCAAAAGCAATTAACAGCATGGGTCGAGAACAGGTTATGCGACCGCTGACTGATTTAACCGGACGTGCAAAAGAGGCTTTGATCCAACCTGACTTAGGCGAACTTGTAACCAAGCGATCGCTAGCGTAAGTTGGATAAGCCGGATTAGACGGCTCAACGACAACAGCATTATCGAAGATAACGCCCAAATGCTGAAACTGATCGCTGAGTAGGGTAAAAGGAGGTAAGCTCTCCCAGTCCAAGCGCGTTTCGGTAACGGAGCGAGGAGCTAGCGGCGCCTCTGTTGCCAGTTTGATGTCTAAAAAGGCTGGGATAGCCTCTACCGCAGTGCTGTCCCGCTCGTATTCGTCCACGCTGAAGGGTGGCGCTGGCATCGGAGGCCGGGAGTGTTGAGGAATCATAGATGAAGACTGGGTAAAAGGACGCTAAAGACTGCTTTCTGCCTGATTCAATAAAATCCGAACAATCTAGTAGATGCCTTCACCCATACTTTGACACAGTTGCTCAAAAAAACATGAGCTAAAACCGCAAATATACGCATTTTGGCCTAAAGAGATCAGCATAGGGCGAGGATCCTCTCATTGGCTGCATTCCCTTCTATCATGCCATAACATCTTTAAAAGACTGTTCCTTTTCTTAATCAGTTCCTTACAAAACTTCTTTAAAGTAATGTTGATTCCACCCGGATTTGTCGCTAACTCAGTGGTGACGCCGCTGGGCACTATGGTCTACTACGCATCTAGCGACGCTGATGCACCCGCCAGAGCCAGTCAAACCCTAGTATTTTTTCATGGTTTTGGCGGTGGTGCTTCTGCCTACGAGTGGTCAAAGGTTTACCCCGCCTTTGCAGATCGCTACCGGGTATTGGCGGCTGATCTGCTGGGGTGGGGCCGTTCGGATCATCCTCAGCGGCGCTATCAGCTAGCAGATTATCTCAGCACGATGGCGAATTTTCTGGCGCAAGTGGGACAAGAGCCTGTAGTGGCGATCGCTTCGTCTTTAACCGCAGCTATGCTTATTCGGCTGGCGATCGCTCAGCCGCAGCTATTTCAGGCTTTGATTTTGGTTGCCCCCGCAGGGCTGGCTGATTTCGGCAAAGACTACGGCAGCTTGTTTGCTCAACTGGCCAGCTTGCCCTGGCTAGATCAACTGCTATATAAAGGTGCGATCGCCACTGAATTGGGCATTCGCAGTTTTTTAGAGCAGCGACAATTTGCCCGTAGTCAACGGATTTCGCCCGAAATGGTCAGGGCTTATTGGCAATCAGCTCAGCAACCCCAGGCAGAAGTGGCTGCCTGGGCTTTTGTCAAAGGTGATCTTTGTTTTGACGTGGCTCAAGGGATTGAGCAGCTCTCTATGCCAACGGCTTTGCTTTGGGGGCGCGAAGCTCAGTTTACGCCCCCTGAAATAGGTCAGCGGCTGATGGCGCTCAATCCGCAAGCCTTGCAAGCAATGGAAATTTTAGACGGTGTTGGTCTAACGCCGCAGCTTGAAGTTCCGGCAATCACCATTGGCTTGATCGAGCAATGGCTCAAAGTATTGACTACAAAAACAACACCATAATCACGACGAAGGTTAAAAAGGTCGCCACCACCTTACCGAAAATACCTGCTTCTTCGTCGGCAGATTTCAACTCACGTTTGAAGTCGCAGCTAATGCACTGATATTTGCCCTCCTCTTTGACGATAGTGTGCTTGCCACACTTAGGACATTCCAACAAAGACGGCGTAACGAGATAGACAGCGTTGTCAGGCAGGGGGGTTTGCATAGGACCTCGCAAAGTCTAAAAGTGGATAGACGCATAGCGTTGTTTCTAGAATGCCGGAGGCGCAAGGGGTTCGTCGATACGGGAAAGTTCAGCAAAACTCTGGAAGAAAGTCAGGTCTCTCTCTGTAGGTATAGGCAGACTTGCTGACAAAAAGATATAAAAGTTTACAGTTGCTGCTGGTGAATAGATATGCCCCTTCCCCTTGTGGTTCCTGAATCGCAGTTGCAAGTTTTTAACTTTTACAGCCAAAAACATGCCTATCGCGCGGCTCTTTTTGGCAACTTGGTGTACAAGTTTATGAACACGTTTGCCTTGGCGCAGCAAGAAGAAGCTTTCCAGTTTTCGCGCCAACTGGCCGCTCAAGGCTATGCCACGTTAATGTCAGTCGCTGCGGATACTTATCGCATTTGGGTGGATGTTTGCTTAGCCGATTCAGACCCTAAGGAACCAGAATTAACTTCCCCACATGCTGTCCCTGCGCCATCACGGTGTGAGCTTGTCTAACTTGGTGCAGAGCAAACTTCTTGGCTACGGGCAGTTGATAGGTACCAGCGGCCATGCCCTCTAGAATGTGGGTGTAGGCCACCTGTTCGCGATCGCTGCCTGATAAAGCGTTAAACAACCAGCCGCGAATGGCGGCTTGCTTGCGAATTAACGGGGCGACGTCTACCACGTCTGGTTGGCCGAGCAAACCATAAATCCAAAGGGTTCCACCAGGGGCTAGCAGCCGAATCTCCTGGTTGAGAAAACTCCCAGCGGCGATTGGGTCAAAAATAACGTCTACACCTCTGCCCTGGGTGATTTGCTTCACTTGCCGCCACCAGTCGGCATCGTCGGTGACGACTAAATGATCGTACCGAGCCGCTGGCATGGACCCTAGCTGATTTGCTTTCTCGGCACTGCGGGTTGTCCCTATGGTTAAACCACCATACTGTTTGACAATTTGCGCCGCTGCGATCGCCACACTGCTGCTAGCCGCTGGAATCAGGACGCTCTGCCCCGGCTGTAGCTGCTGCTGCCAGATTAAGCAACCCCAGGCAGTCGCATAAGATAGCCAGATTGCGCCGATCAGATCATCTGCGATCGCGGCGGGGACTAAAACGGTTTGGCTAGCTTCAACCAAATAATGAGATCGATACGTTCCCTGACCTAACCCTTGGCTGGCGGAGGCATCTAGCCTGAGCGTGACCCGCTGACCACAGTGGCGATCGCTGACCTCAGGCCCGACTTGTTCAATGTAGCCACCGCCTTCTAGCCCCGGTGTGAACGGTGGATCGCCTGAAATTAGGCGATATTCGCCTCGACGCGCCATGAGGTCAGCATGATTCATGCCAATACTCATCAAACGCACCACCACCTGTTGCCCTTGGGGGCTAGGAACAGGCTGCTCAACCAGCCGCATTTGGTCAACTGAGCCAAAGGCTTCGACAACAACCCGGTACATCAGAGGCTAAAGACTAAAGGTACGTTCTCACAATCGTGGCTAAAGAAGCGCCGAGCAGAATAGCCCACACCAGCCACTCAATCCGACTTACTTTGCTAAACACATTGATTTCCTATCGCTCAGTTTGTTCGCTCAGTTTGTTTTTGCCAGAAGCACCGCCGCTACTTCTGAGCCAACCCTATCACTTCTCAACTATGTCACCCAATCCTCTGCTTTCGACCAGGCTCCAAGCGATTTTGTCTCAAAGTCTCTCTTAGAGATTAAACCTTGCTTTAGCCCCCACGGCTCGTTTACAAAGGACTGATAAAGATTGTCTGTGATACCCGGATCTATCAGTAGTTTCTTTTAGGCTAGAAAGAGACATATCCGTGGATATAACCAGATAAATTGGCTTTCCTCCCGCTTGGCAAGCTCAACTTAGGGGTGCGAATTTTAACAAATAGATAGTACAAGCTTAAGGTAGCGTCGCTACTTTAGGTGATCTTGTGCAAAAACATGGACTTTTCCCCGTTTCGATCAGCAAACGCTATGCAAGTCAGCCGGATCAATTCAGTACAGTGCAAGAGCTGGGTTAACCGCGATCGCCCCCATCAGGGCTTGCAGACTACCCAGTTTAAGTTTCATTATCGCTTTGGGTCTGAGCAATGGGTTCAAGGCACTGTACGCGGCCAGTTGTTGGCCAATTTGCCTAACTTAGCGTTTAACCTGCACGCTGTAGAAGCCGTTTATCTCGATCGAGCCAATCAAGTTCGCCTTCACTTCAACCAGGGGTTTGGTCAATTTCACTTAGACTCTCCCAAAGTGCTGTTTTTGGGAACCAATACCGTATCAGGCGCTTTTTTTAGCTTTAACGATCGAGGAAGCGAAGCTTCGGTTTTTGATGGCTCTCATTGGATTGCTTCTGGCTGGGAGCCGAGTCGGTGGCTTTTGCAAGAAGTGCCTGTTAACCTTAGGCGATCGTGGCGGCAAAGGTCAGTGGCAACCTCAGCAGCGTCTTCTCCCCTTTAAGCCGATTCAAGTTTGGCTTAACCCCCAGGCTAGCTGGCAAAAGTGCCTGTCTGAGCTTCGTTACAGAACCTGAAACTATTCCCTATTTTTCGATCGCAGTCGCCATACTGGAGGGCAACGTTAGCTGGCAAGGGAGGTAGACCATTGCTGCGCGATGCTCGTGATTACCAGATTGTTTTTTTAACGCTTTTTCTGCTGCTGGGCATTGCCCTGCGAGATTGGACACTGCGGCCTGAGATGGTAGGAACCGCTGTTGTTACCTGTTTGGCTAGCCAGGGGGTACTGTCTTGGCTGGCGGGGCAGTGGGGCAAAGGTCAGCAACTGGCTCCTGCGATCGCCCCTTCCCCACCACCGCCTTGCTTTTATTTAAACTGGCGCAGTCCTTTAATTACAGCTTTAGGGCTGAGTTTGCTGCTGCGCGTCGATCACCTCAGCACGATGGCGCTGGCAGCAAGTCTGGCGATCGCCAGTAAGTTTTTTCTCAAAACAACAGACAAACACTTTTTCAACCCCGCCAATTTTGGCATTATTGCGGTGCTGTTGCTTAGCCATGATGCCTGGGTATCACCAGGGCAATGGGGCGAAGAGACTTGGTATGGCCTGATATTTCTGGGCGCAGGGGGGCTGGTTCTCAAGCGCGTTGGCCGATGGGATACCACGGTAGCCTTTTTAGGCAGCTATGCCTTGTTAGAAGGCTGGCGCAATTTCTATTTGGGCTGGACGTGGGACGTGCTGGCACATCGCTTAATGAGCGGATCGCTGCTGCTGTTCGCTTTGTTTATGGTGACTGACCCGCGATCGATTCCCAATGCCAGACCTGCTCGGTTGATTTGGGCGGCGGCGATCGCCCTGCTCACCTTCATCCTGCGTAACTATTTTTATCAGCCTGACGCCGTGTTTTGGGCGCTCTTTATCCTTTCTCCTACCACGCTGCTGTTCGATCGCTTTTGGAGCGCTCAACGGTTTGAGTGGCAGGTTCAGCGCCTCAACCCGCCAACTTTGGCCGATAGCGTTTAAGCGCGTTTAAGCCAGAAAGCACAAATCCGGTGTCTGCACGCCGAGCCAAAACGCGGTTAGAAAGTCTTTTATCTATGAGCGAGTTGAAATCATGAAACGCTTACGTTCCCTCTTCTTCGGTCTGCTAGTAGCCGCCTTGGGGCTTTGGTTTGCGCCGGATGCTTGGGCCTTTTGTGGCTTTTATGTGGCTAAAGCCGACACTAGCCTCTACAACCAGGCTTCACAGGTAATTATTGCGCGCGATCGCGATCGCACTGTGCTGACAATGGCCAATGATTACCAAGGTGAGGTGGCCGACTTTGCCATGGTCATTCCGGTGCCGACAGTGCTGCAAGAAGACCAGGTGCATGTGGGCAATCCCGCCATTCTAGAGCGTCTAGATGCCTTTAGTGCGCCGCGTCTGGTGGAATATTTTGACCCCGATCCTTGCCAGCCCCCCCTGGTATATGCGCCTTTGCCCACAGGGGCGCTACAGCGAGCGGATCTAGCCGCCGAACTAGCAGAAGATGAAGCCCTAGGGGTAACGGTAGAATCTCGCTTTAGCGTTGGCGAATACAACATTGTGATTCTGAGCGCCCGCGAATCTGAGGGGCTAGAAACCTGGCTCCGCCAAAACGACTATCGCCTGCCTGCAGGGGCGAGTGAACTGTTGCGGCCCTACATTCGTCAAGGGCTGAAATTCTTTGTCGCCAGAGTTAATTTAGCAGAGTTCGATCGCGGCGGCTTTCAGTCATTACGGCCTTTGCAGATAGCCTATGAGTCGCCTCGTTTCATGTTGCCAATTCGCTTGGGTATGGTCAACGCTCAGGCCGCTCAAGATTTGGTGGTCTATCTGATCACGCCGGACGGTCAGGCAGAACTGACCAATTACCGCACAGTCAATGTGCCGTCTGATGCTGAAATTCCTGTCTTTGTCAAAGAAGACTTCAGCGATTTTTACAAAGCCATGTTTCAAACCGCCTATGAGCGAGAAGGCCGCAATGTTGCCTTTTTGGAATATGCCTGGAATATGGCGGGGTGTGATCCGTGTGCGGCTGATCCCCTCACCCCAGACGAGCTAAGGCAGGCAGGTGTTTTTTGGCTGAATCAGGCTGGCGATCGCTTTCGCCCCGCCCCTTCTAGCAACGCTTTTGTCACTCGCCTACATGTCCGCTATACCCGCGATAAATTTCCAGAAGACTTGGTTTTTCAATCCACCGCCAACCAGCAATTCTTTCAGGGGCGCTATATTTTGCGCCATCCCTACACGGGCGAAATCGATTGTCCTGCTGGGGAAGATTACCAGCGATCGCTATCAGAGCGTTTTGAGCAAGAGGCTCAAACCTTAGCCAGACTAACGGGTTGGGATATTAGCGAGATTCGCGCCAAGCTGCCGACTCCCGCCATTGTCACCCCAGAACCCTGGTGGCGTAGACTGTGGAACTAGCCTTATCGGGAGAGGGGGGGATAGGCGAATTTAGCCAATTCAAGGCACAATAGGCGAGCGTGATTGAGCCGTATTCTCCTGAAGCCAAAGAACAACTTTGAATGAAGTAGCTAGGCATTGCACCCATATCACCAAAGTGCGACACTAGCCTGACTAACGAAATTCGCGTATCCTTTGGCACCATTGAACGGCCACAGCGTCATTGCAGTTGCATCCGGCAATCGAGGAGAGAGAGGCAGTTTGCGATTTAATTGGCTAATACCGAGCGCTCTAGGAGCCGCTAGCGCACTGGTCGTTACCCTTCCGGCTGAGGCGGCTCGGCTCCAGTTCTGGCGGTTTGACGCACGGGCAAATCAGTTAGTTTTTACCACTGATGTCGGGGTGCAGCCACGCGCCCAGTTAATTTTCAACCCCACCCGTATTGTTGTGGATTTGCCCAATACGGTTTTGGGCAGTGCGACTGCTAGACAGGCAGTAGGCGGTACGATTCGAGAAGTCCGGGCGGGGCAGTTTAATGACCAAACGGCTCGCCTAGTGATTGAGCTAGAGTCGGGTTATACCGTCAACCCTCAGCAAGTGCAGGTACGGGGGCAGAGCGCCAATCAGTGGATCGTTCAGCTACCTACGCCTGAACGGGTAGCGGTGCAGTCTTCTCCGTTGCCTGCCGCTAGTGCTTCGCCTAATAGTGTGAGCGGTCAGCCTGCCGCTGGTGCTGCCACTCGTCTGGAGTCGGTTACGGCTACGCCAGATGGCTTTTTTGTCCGCACCCGGGGACAGGTTCCTGAGATTCGGGTACAGCGCACAGGACGGCGTAACGATCGCCAAATTACGATTGATCTGCCCAATACGGCGATCGCCGCTAATCTGGCTGCTCAAGACTTGCCTAACAACCGTTACAGCATCCGTCGCTGGCAGATTAGCCAAGAGCAAACCTCTCCCCCTAGCGCCCGCATTACGATGGATCTAGACGAGGGTAGCCCCGATTGGCAAATCAATACGACTAATCTGGGGGGGGTGATCATTGTGCCGCCTGCTGGGGTTTCGATTAATTCAATTAGCGATCGCCCTGGGCCGTCTGCCTCTGTCCCTAGTACCCCTGCGCCAACCGAGCCGATTGCGGTACCGCCAGCCCCGCAGGCTCCAATTTTGCCTCCCCAACCCAATCCGCCTGCCATTCCCCCGACGATAACACCGTCTCCCGTTAACCCACTGCCCGCCCGCGATGCCCGCATCGTCGTCACCATTGACCCAGGCCACGGCGGTCGCGATCCGGGTGCGGTTGGTCGAGGTGGCCTGCAAGAAAAGCAGGTGATCTTTCCGATTTCTCTTAGAGTGCGAGAAATTTTAGAGCAAAATGGCGTCAGCGTTGTCCTGACGCGTGAGCAAGATGTCACGCTTGATTTAGAACCACGGGTTCAAATTGCAGAGCGAGCCAATGCTGATTTGTTTGTGAGTATTCATGCCAACGCAATTAGCCTGAGCCGTCCAGAGGTCAACGGCACCGAAACCTATTATTATTCTGATGCCGGACTTCGGCTGGCACGGGTTCTACATGCCAGCATGTTGGCAGCGGGGGGACTCAACGATCGCGGTGTTCGCCAAGCCCGCTTCTACGTAATTCGCAACACCTCAATGCCAGCCGTTCTGCTAGAGGTTGGCTTTGTCACGGGTGCGCAAGATGCTCCCTTGCTGGCTGACCAACTCTGGCGCGATCAAATGGCTCAGGGGATTGCTAACGGTATTTTGCAATACATCGATACCTATTTGCGCTAACCCCAACGGCGAATTCAGCCCATCTAGAGTTTTCTGCTGTATAGTTTTGGGTTGTATAACCTCTGTGCTAGCGGAGAACTCTATATGCTAGAGCGATTGGTTTTGAGTTCTAACCCAATGGCTGGAATGAACCCGCCGGGTATAGTTTTGGTTGATGCGGATGCTTGGCTTTTGCCCCCCGATGCGATCGCCTTAGAGCAATCAAGCGGTTTAGCCAGCACCACTTTTATGCCTGAGTCGGTGGTCATTGCGCAGCAGTTTGATCAAGATATTTTAGGGGAGTTGGGCAGCGCCTTTAACACCTTTTATGAGTCAGGCCAAATTTGGGCTTTGATTATTGGCATCGTCATTGGCTATCTAATTCGGGGGATGACAACCTATAGCTAATCTGACCCTAGCCTCGCGATCGCGACGTCCTCAGGCACTGATACTTTGACCTGGCGCTTGCTAGTTATCAGCGGGCAATCTTGCTTTTTTGCCTCCGATTCGCTGCTTTGTTTACTGTGCCAACCGCAGATTCAGGTATATTCTCTGAGGTAATTGGATCACCGTTAGGACTTTAGCAATCTTGAGTACATCTCCCTCTACTTCCACCTGGAGTCAGCGATTTGAGTCAGCACTACACCCTGAGATCGCTGAATTTAACGCCAGTATCGGCTTTGACATTCACCTGATTGAATACGATATTGCTGGCTCTCAGGCGCATGCCAAAATGCTGGCTAAAGTTGGCATTATTAGCCCCGAAGAGGGAGATCAACTGGTTCAAGGGTTAGCTCAGGTTTTGGCCGAATACCATCAGGGCCAACTCCAACCCGGAATTGCCGATGAAGATGTTCACTTTGCAGTTGAGCATCGGTTGACGCAGATTGTTGGCGATGTCGGCAAAAAGCTGCACACGGCTCGCTCTCGCAACGATCAGGTGGGCACAGATACCCGGCTCTACTTACGAGCACAAATTCATCAGATTCGCGCCTTGCTCAAAGATTTTCAACGCGCCCTCTTGCAACAAGCCCAGCAGCACGTTGAAACGCTGATTCCGGGTTATACCCATCTTCAGCGGGCACAGCCTTTGAGCTTAGCGCATCATTTGCTGGCCTATTTTGAAATGGCCCAGCGCGACTGGGAGCGTTTAGGCGATGTCCTCAAACGAGTCAACATTTCACCGCTGGGCTGTGGCGCTTTGGCTGGCACCACTTTTCCGATTGACCGCCACTACACCGCCGAGCTATTAGAGTTTGATCGGGTTTATAGCAATAGTTTAGACGGGGTCAGCGATCGCGACTTTGCAATTGAGTTTGCCTGCGCCGCCAGTTTAATTGTGCTGCATCTTACTCGCTTGTCAGAAGAAATTATTCTTTGGGCGTCTGAGGAGTTTCGCTTTGTTACCCTCAAAGATAGCTGCTCGACCGGGTCTAGCATTATGCCCCAAAAGAAAAATCCTGACGTGCCAGAACTGGTACGCGGCAAGGCAGGGCGAGTATTTGGTCACTTGCAAGGGCTACTGGTGATGATGAAAGGGTTGCCCCTGGCTTACAACAAAGATTTACAAGAAGACAAAGAAGCCCTATTTGATACGGTGAGAACCACTCAGGCTTGTCTAAGGGCAATGACGATTCTTTTGCAAGAAGGCTTGGCGTTTCGCCCGCAGCGGTTGGCTACCGCCGTTGCAGAAGACTTTTCTAATGCTACGGATGTGGCAGACTATCTGGCGGGCAAAGGGGTGCCTTTTCGGGAGGCTTATAACCTGGTGGGCAAGGTGGTTAAAACTTCGCTAGCCGCTGGCAAACTGCTCAAAGACTTGACGCTAGAAGAATGGCGATCTCTCCATCCGGCTTTTGAAGCTGATATTTATGAAGCGATCGCCCCTCGCCAGGTCGTTGCAGCCCGCAATAGCTACGGCGGTACGGGCTTTACCCAGGTTCGGCAAGCCCTAGAAACCGCCGCCGCCAAACTACAAAGCTAAGCTGCATCAACCGTATTGGGTTCAGCGCTGGCCTGGTAGGCGTTTTCTAAGCGCATAATTTGCTTGGCTCTAGCAGAAAGCGCTGTGGCATCTAACTTGTTAGCCAGCAGCGCGTCGATCGAAAACAGGCCAGCGCCGTTGATCAAAAAGAACAAAAAACAGGCCGCGTAAATGGCTGAAAGCTCTAAGTAGGGCAGGCTAAGACCCGCAACTGAAACGTGGTGATACATGGCTACGCACATGGTGCTAAACAGCCCCAGCGCTGCCGGACGGGTCAACAAACCAAAGGCCACTAGCGGCGCACCGATTAGCTCGGTGTAGGCGGCTACATAACTCAGAAAAATTGGAAACGGTAGCCCTAGATAAGCCACATAAGCTTGAGCAAAGCTTTCGATGTTAGCAAGCTTGTCTTGACCGTTGTGAACCATCATGACGCCAACGACGACGCGTAAGATGGCCCAAGTGGTTTGGCTCCAAAAGTTGGGATTGACGTTGGGCTTAAACAGCCGGGCGATCGCAGAGGTAACAGACATGGCTGAGAGTTAAATGAGATTTGTTTACGTATATTAATAATTCTAGCGAGAATATTAAGCAACGTAAATGAAGCCCCGCTTTTTGGGCTAATGGCGGGTGGCCGCAACGGCGGAGGTAGGCTCTAAATAGCAGCGATCGCCCTATGAATGACTAAGGCGATCGCTAGGCTGTTACTTTTTAGGCAAGCCAGCAGCTTTATTCCATCCCTGCAATCGGAGCAAAGCCTTGGCGCTGAACGTTTTCTGTCGCCACTCTGGGTTCTAGAAATTGCAGCAAATAGTCGGGGCCACCTGCTTTAGAGCCAACGCCTGACATCTTGAAGCCGCCAAAGGGCTGACGAGCAACAATCGCCCCGGTGATGTTGCGGTTGATATAGAGGTTGCCGACGGCAAACTCGCGTTGCGATCGCTCGATATGGGAAGGCGTTCTAGAATACAGGCCACCTGTTAGCCCATAATCGGTACCGTTGGCGATCGCCAAGGCTTCATCAAAGGTTTCAGCTTTCATTACCGCTAGCACCGGGCCAAAAATTTCTTCCTGGGCAATGGTGTCTGTGGGGGAAACCTGGGTAAAAATGGTGGGGCTAACAAAATATCCGGTATCAGGCACAGGCATTTCTAGGGCTATCTGTGACTGGGCTTTGCCCGTTTCAATGTACTGACGAATGCGATCGCGGGCTTTGGCATCTACCACGGGGCCAACCACGGTGCTGGGATCTTCAGCCGGGCCAATATTGAGCGATCGCGTTGCTTCTACCAAGCGATTGACAAAAGTTTCGTAAATCGGAGCCAGCACAATCACGCGCGAACAAGCCGAGCATTTTTGGCCGCTATAGCCAAAGGCTGACTGCACCACACCCTGCGTTGCCTGATCAAGGTCGGCACTTTCGTCAACGATGATGGCGTTTTTGCCCCCCATTTCGGCAATTACCCGCTTCAAGTGTTTTTGACCGGGCTGCATCTGAGCGGCTTCAGCGTAGATCTGGCAGCCGACTTCGCGCGATCCGGTAAACGCAACTAGGTGAACATCGGGGTGTTTGACCAAATGCGCTCCCACGGTCGAGCCTCTGGCGGGCACATACTGAAAGACGCCTTTGGGAATGCCCGCTTCGGCTAAAATCTCACCAATTTTGGCGGCAATAACCGCCGAATTTTCAGCCGGTTTGAGCAGCGTGCAGTTGCCCGTGACCAGTGCTGCCACGGTCATGCCAGTGGCGATCGCAATTGGGAAGTTCCAGGGTGAAATGACAACGGCAATGCCACGCGGAAAGTAGCGATAGTGGTTGGTTTCGCCTGCTAGGTCATAGTCGTAACCGCGATCGAGCCGCTCCATCTCATCGGCGTAGTAGCGACAAAAATCAATCGCTTCAGAAACTTCAGCGTCAGCTTGTTTCAACGCTTTGCCCACCTCCAGCATGACCCAGGTAGACAGTTCTGCCCGCCGCGCCTCCATTAAATCAGCCGCGCGTCGCAAAATCGCGGCTCGTTCTGAGGCGGGGGTTGCTTGCCATTGGGGAAAGGCGGCTTTGGCCGCAGCGATCGCCTGATCAGCTTGTTCCTGACTGAGCAAACCGATCTTGCCAATTACTTCGCTGGGGTTTGAAGGATTAACCGAGTCTACCTGCGTTTCAGTTGAAACAAAATCGCCGTTCACCAACGGTAAATAGGTTTGACCGAGCTGTAAACGTACCTTTTTGAGCGCTACCGCCGCTGCGTGACGCGCTTCGGCCTCGGCATAATCGGTATCGGCGGCATTGGCAAAGGCGGTGGTTTCGCCAGTGACCTTGGGGCGCTGGCCGTCAGCGTCGTCAGGGGCAAATTCAGGAGCACCCAGAAGTTCAGCAACCGGGCGTTCTTCTAAATTTTGCCGCAGGAAAGAGCTATTGGCCGTATTTTCTAGCAGCCGACGAATCAAATAGGCCATGCCGGGAATCAGCTCGCCGTAGGGAGAGTAAACCCGCACACGGTAGCCGCGATCGCTCATGGCTTTGGCCAATTTGTCGGCCATGCCGTAGAGAACCTGTAGCTCAATAGCCCGCTTAGGAACGTTGATCGTCTCTGCGATCGCCATGGCATACGCCTGAGAACGGACATTGTGGCTACCGATGGCGGCATAGAGATATTCGTGGTTTTCAAGCAGCAGCCGCGTCATCCGCTCAAAGTTAGCATCGGTCGATTCTTTGTGGCTATAAACGGGCTGAGTCCAGTCGTGCTGGACGGCTTTGATCGTTTCTTGATCCCAATAAGCGCCTTTAACCAGCCGCACCGTTAGCGGCGTGCCGCGCTCTTTGGCCCACTCAATTAAATCTTTTAGGTCGCTGTAGCTATCGCGTAAATAAGCCTGCAAGGTGACGCCAATATCGCTGCGATCGCGGAATTCTGCTTCTAGCAATACCGTTTTTAAGGTTGACAGCGTCAGCGTTTTGTAGACATATTGCTCCATATCAAAGTGAACCGCAGCGCCTAATTCTTTGGCTCGACGTAACAGGGTGCGAATGCGATCGCTGACTTTCTCCTGACTGCCTTGGGCATCTAGCGGATCAAACTGGGAGTAAAAAGCCGTTAGCTTTACCGATACCTGAACCTTGGCTAGTGCTTCTCCCTCCGCCTGGTCAATGGCGGCCACGGAAGACCACTTTTGAGCCGCCGTAGTCAGCTGCTCCATCAGCACTAAATAGCCGTTGAGATAAGCCTGAGCTTCTGCTTCGGTGATGACCGCTTCGCCCAAAAGGTCTACGGTAAATGCCATTTTGTCTTTGCGCAAGCGCTCAATCGTTTTCGTCACCTGGCCGATGGTTTCCCCCGCAATGTACTTGTGAGCCAGGGTTTCGACGGCTTTAGAAAACGTTGTTGCGGCCAACTGTCCCGGCATGGAATCTGGGTTGGCAAAGTTGAGGACGCCTTTGAGGGCTTCTGGTAGCTCTACGGTCGGATCCCCTAAGTATTCCTGCAAGTGCCGCGCAATTTCGGCTTTACTGTGCAGGGCTGGCAGACAGTCGATGAAGCGAAAAAGCTGTACTCGCAAGCCTGGATTGTCCATGGCAAAGGCCAGCAGCCGATCGTCCCAACGCATCTGGTCGCGCACCTGGGCAAAAAGAGAGCGTTTTTCTCGCGTGGCTGAAATGAGTTCTTGGGCAATTGCCTGGGTTTTTTGCTCGTAAGTGGACTGAGAAACCTGTACGACCACAATAATGAAGCCTCGATGATGAGATCCGTATCTACAATTGTGAAGCCGAAATTCAGACAGAACTTCGTGACTTTAAGCTTTGTATCACAAGTCTTTAAGTCAAACAGCGCGATCGCCTACCGTCTGCCCGCCTGATCAGCCCAGAGCAACCCCCGCTAATGAGCCTGAGATTCTGAGGCGAAATGAGGATCTACCATCAGCGCATTGATCGTTTTTAGCAACTCTTCCGGGTCAATGGGTTTGGCCACGACGTCATCTGCCCCGATTGAACGTACGGTCACCTGCTCAGGATCGGCTTCGCTGGCAACAATGGCTAAAATTTTAATTTGCCCCGGCGTTGTATAAGCCCGCAACTGCTGAATCATGTGGTGACTGTTGGCGCTGGTTAGCTGCAAATCTACAATAATCGCGACAGGTTGCAACAACTCTACCTGTTTAACAATCTGAGAGCCGTCCACAATCCAGATCACCTGGTAGTCTGCAGCGGTTAGCATGTCGCAAATGATGCTGGCAACTTCTTCTTGCTCGGCCACCAGCACCACCCGACCCGTCATCGGTTCTGGAGCGGTCAAAGGCTCTGCTAAAGTCGCTTTCAGCGATCGGTGAGGCTGTAGCGGTAACCGCACCGTAAAAATAGAGCCAATACCCACTTGCGATTGCACACTGATAGATCCTCCATGCAGGTCAACCAGTTGTTTGGTCAGGGCTAGCCCCAAGCCCGTACCTTGATACTGGCGGTGCCGAGTTGTTTCTAACTGCTGAAACTTTTCAAACAAGAGGGTATGCTGCGAACTGGGAATGCCAATGCCAGTGTCTTCTACCTGAAAAACAACCACCTGTGGTTCAAAACGTAGCCGCAGTTTGACCGTTCCTTGGGCGGGCGTAAACTTGATGGCGTTGCTGAGCAGGTTTTGCAAAATTTGCTTCAATCGCCGGGGGTCGGCGGTAAACAGGTCGCTACCAGCCGGAATTTTTAGGTCGCTAATGAGTTGAATTTGCTTTTGATTCGCCTGTTCTTGAAACCCTTCTACACTTTGTCTGACCAGGCTAGAGAGCGAAAACTGGCTGATGTCTAAAGCCGTACGTCCCGACTCAATTTTAGAAACTTCTAAGATATCGTTGATGACTCCCAACAAATGGGCACCGCTGGCGTGAATGGTATCTAAGTAGCTGCGCTGACGCGGATTGAGATCGCCGAGCGACCAGCGCAGCAGCGTGGCTGACATGCCAATAATGCAGGTCAGCGGGGTACGCAATTCGTGGCTCATGGTCGCTAAGAACTCGCTTTTGGCGCGACTGGCCGACTGAGCAGCTACAAGCGCATCGTGGAGATCTTGGGTGCGCTCAATTACCCCGGCTTCTAGCGTCCGTTTTTGCTGCTGGAGTTGCTGATAGAGCTGGGCTTGGGCGATCGCGACTGCGAGGTGTTCGGCAATGTGCTGTAAAAAGTCAATTTCCCAGCTTTGCCAATGCCGCACCTCACGGCACTGATGGGCAATGAGCAGACCCCACAACTGCCCTTGCACTAAAATCGGTGCGACTAATTTTGACTTAATCTGGAACCGCGCCAGAAACGAAAGCAGACAGGGCGATGCCTGGTAAGCTGCTTGCACATTGTCAATGGCAGTCGGTGTCCCCTGCTGATAGCTTTGATAGCTTTGTGGCGGATCGCTAAAACAAGTGTTGTCAGAGCTTTCTAGTACGGAGGGCCATTGATCGGAAATGCGAGACTCGTAGGTAATAATGCCGCTATGACTCGCGATCGCTGCTGATCGATTACTCTCAGCCAGGGGTTGAGCTGTGGATGCCGCTTCAAACTGATAAATCACCAGGCGATCGCTTTGGAGAAACCGTCTGACCTGAGCTACGGTTGTTTCTAAAATGACTGAGAGATCTAAGGATTGCCGAATTTTAGTGACCACCTGATTGAGCAACAGGCTTTTTTCAAGCTGCTGATCTAAAGCGGCTTGAACCGGGTGGTCAACGCTGGCTTTGGCAGAATCGCTGGCGCTAGCGATCGCTCGTTGCAAAAACTGTAGGGCTAATTCACTGTAGCTTTGACTAATGTGGGTTTGCAGCAGCGGTTGGGCTGCCTGCACCGTTTCTTGTAGCGCTAAATCGTGGGGGGCTGTCTCGCGCAGTAAACGCAGAAAGTCAGCGATCGCCGTCGCGGTAAATGTCAACCTTACCTGGTAAAAACTACCTGGTTCAAAGCCGCTAGCTGCTAGCTGCGATCGCCCCAGCAGCAGCACTTGCACCTCAGGCGAAATCATCAACACAAAGCGCTCCAACTCAAGCTGAGCTAATGTGGCTTCGCTCAGGCTGGCATCGGTCATCAAGAATGCGTCGGCACCTGCTCCTTTTTCTAAAGCCAAGTGATGCAGTTCGTTAAAAACAGCGAGGGGCAGTTCGTAGCAGGAAAGGGCGTCTAAAAAGCTAGGCATGAGGTGCCAAACAGAAATAGGTGGCTGCAAAAATTCAATGTCGAGAATGGCTGTCAATCAAAAAGCTAACTCCATGACCTGACGCCGCTCTGCTGACAACGAACCCAAAACCGAGCATTAAATTCTTCTAATCATCCAGAACTCACGAGCTAGGTTGCTGAAGTTGGAGCCAACGGATGAGCGGCTGTTCAAGCTAGAGTAAGTTGAGGCATTAGGGATCATCCTAGCGTCCCATTTTCATAAAGTCCGTGAAGACTATAGTTCCTTCAGATTTGCCCGATGCATCGTCTAGCTGCGACTCCTGGCGGTTGGGATCCCACCGCAGAAGGGGTAATTTTTGTAGAGCAAACGCCTGCTCCGATAGGGATACTCACCGCTGCTGATACCGATATTCAAACCCTAGCTACCGTTCTGCCCCAGTTGCCGAAGGCGTTTCCAGCGCTGCGTGTTGCCAACTTGCTCCAACTTCAGCAGCAACTCTCAATCGACACCTACGCCGAAACCGTCATTGCCTCAGCCAAAGTCGTCATTTTGCGGTTGTTGGGGGGGCGCGCTTATTGGTCTTACGGGTTAGAAGTGGTCAAAGCGACGGTGCAGCAGACAGGCGCAGCTTTGATCGTCATGCCCGGTGACGATCGCCCTGATATTGATTTAATCAGCCATTCCACAGCGCCGTTAGCAGTGGTGAATCTGCTCTGGCAATATTTCACCGAGGGCGGCAGCGATAACTGGCGGTGGGGGCTGCAATATTTGAGCGATCGCTATTTTGCCACCACCTATAACCCGCCACCACCGCAGCTTGTCCCTAAAGTTGGTCTTTATCAGTCTGCCGCTTGGGCACCCCCCCTTAAAGGCTTAGCCGCCAATCAAGCCGAGATTGCTTTGGCCGCGACTGAAAGCCAGGAAGTCGAAGGCAAGGCTAAACCACGAGCAGGAATTCTCTTTTACCGCTCTCACTATTTAGCCGGAAACCTTGCGCCGATTCATGCGCTCTGCCAGTCACTAGCCGCTCGTCAGGTGCAGCCTGTCCCGGTTTTTGTCTCCTCGCTGCAAGACCCCGATGTACAAGCGGATTTGATCGCACTGCTCAAACCCAAAGCTGAACCCGGCATCGAGATTCTGCTCAACACCACCAGCTTTTCGGTCGCCAAACTGACGGCTACCCTCCCGGATCTACACCTCTGGCAAACCTTGAACGTTCCCGTCTTGCAGGTCATTCTCAGTGGCGGCACGCTTGAGCGCTGGCAGGCTAACCCGCAAGGGCTTTCTCCCCGTGACATGGCGATGAACGTGGCTTTGCCCGAAGTCGATGGTCGCCTCATCACTCGTGCTGCTTCGTTTAAAGCCGTCCAGCAACGGCATGACAGCCTGGAAACCGATGTTGTGGCGTATGAACCTGTGGGCAATCGCATTGACTTCATTGCTGACCTTGCCGTCAACTGGATTCGCCTACGAACCACACCTCCCGATCAACGCCGAATTGCCCTCATCCTGGCCAACTACCCTAGCCGCGACGGTCGCCTTGCCAACGGCGTCGGCCTTGACACGCCCCAAAGCTGCGTCGAAATTCTCAAAGCCCTTCAGCAAGATGGATACGACATTCCCTATTTACCCGAATCGGGAGACGAGCTAATCCAATGGCTCACCACCCACATCACCAACGACCTCGAAAGCCGCCACCTGCGGACGGCTCAGCAATCGCTATCGCTGGCAGACTATTGCCAGTATTTTGAACAGCTACCGGAAGGGGTGCAGCGGGGAGTTGTCGGTAGGTGGGGATGGGGAGATAGGGGGATGGGGGGATGGGGGGATGGGGAGAGGGGAGAGGGAGATAGGGGAGATGAGGGAGATAGGGGAGGGCAGGGGGAGGGAGGTCTGGCGAGGGCACCTTTTAATAGCAAAAACCTTGATTCTTCTTCATCTTCTGCGTTTCTTTCTTCCCCCTGTCCCGGCGTCTCCGCGTCTCCGCGTCTCTCGCCTATCCCCATTCCCGGCATTCAACTCGGCAATATTTTTATTGGCATTCAGCCCAGCCGTGGCTATGACCAAGATCCTTCGCTTAACTACCATGCGCCGGATCTAGAGCCGACTCATGACTATCTAGCTTTTTATTTTTGGCTGCGGCATCAGTTTGGGGCGCAGGCAATGGTGCATGTGGGCAAACACGGCAACCTGGAATGGCTACCGGGTAAAAGCATTGCCCTCTCGGCTGACTGCTACCCCGAAGCCGCCTTTGGCCCCATGCCTCATCTGTACCCGTTTATCGTCAACGACCCAGGTGAAGGTGCCCAAGCCAAACGCCGCGCCCAAGCGGTAATTCTCGATCACCTCACCCCCCCCATGACCCGTGCCGAACTCTACGGCCCCTTACAGCAAATCGAAGCCCTCGTAGACGAATACTACGAAGCCCAAAGCCTCGACCCCAAACGGTTACCCATCATCAGCGATCGCCTGCTTAAACTCCTGCAAACCACCCACCTGCTTCAAGACCCCAACCTGACACCCCCCTCTCCTCACCCCGCGTCCCCCCCTCCTCCCTCTCCCTTCCTCCCCTCCCTCCTGCCCCAACTCGACACCTACCTCTGCAACCTCAAAGAAGCTCAAATCCGCGACGGTCTGCACATCTTTGGGCAATGCCCCCAAGGTCACCAGCTCCGCGACTTAATCATTGCGATCGCTCGTCATCCCAGCGGCGATCGCATCGGTTTAACCAGAGCGATCGCCCAAACCTGGCAACTCGACCTCGACCCCCTCACCACCGACCCCGCCACCCCCTGGGTACCTACCCCCACAGCGATCGCCGCTCACCCCCCCTTACAAACCTGCCGCACCAGCGGCGA